>JAFGGR010000048.1 GCA_016930475.1 Clostridiales bacterium
AATGTGCTATTACGGCTGGCCCTATTACGCATGGTCCGCGGGCCACGACACCGACGGCCGCTTTCGTCAGTACGAATGGCTTCTGACGGGCTGCGGCGGTGATCTGGAGCTCTTCCGGCAGACCTGCGCCGCGGAAGGGATCGATTATATCATTCTCGATACCGAACTCTTGAGTTACCGAAACGCCGCCGGAGAAAATATCGTAAACAGCGGTTTTTTCCAGGAAAACCTGATCCGCGTTGCATATTTCCCAAACGAGAACGACGCGCAAATTCTGTCCGTCACGCAATAACGGCACGCGGAAGTCGTTTTTCGACAAAAGTCATCCAACAAAAAGGGTCCGGTCGCCTCAATGGCTCCGGACCCTTTAATCGTTGGATCAAAAATCGCCTACTCGTCTTCTTCGAGGAAGGCCTTCCGCTCCTCGATCACCTTAGCGGCAACCTCCGAAGGAGCCTGCTCATAGCGAGCGTGCTTGATGGTATACCAACCGCGTCCCTGAGTCATAGACTTTAAATCTGTGGCATAGGATGCCATTTCAGAGGTCGGGACCTCGCAGGAAATGACCGACCCGTCTTCGTCCGCGTCGATCCCCATGATCCGTCCCCGGCGCTTGTTCATGTCACCCATGATATCTCCCTGTTTATCCTCGGGGATATGCACGACTACCGAGCTGATCGGCTCTAAAAGAACCGGGCTTGCCTGAGGCAGACCATTCTTAAAGGCAAGCCCCGCAGCGATCTTGAACGCCATTTCTGATGAGTCAACGTCATGATACGACCCGTCGACGAGCGTTGCCTTGAGATTGACGACCGGGAATCCGGCCAAAATACCTTTGCCGACCGAATCGTGAAGACCCTTCTCAACCGCGGGAAAGAAATTTTTCGGAACCGATCCGCCAAATACCTTCTCCTCGAAAATCAGCGTCTCCGACTCGACCGGTTCGAACTCGACCCAAACATCTCCGTACTGACCATGTCCGCCGGACTGCTTCTTGTGCTTGCCCTGTACCTTGACCTTCTTGCGGATGGCTTCGCGGTAAGGAACACGCGGAGGTTCGAGTTCGGCGTCGACGTTAAACTTATTCTTCAACTTGCTTCGAAGAACATTGATCTCCTGCTCTCCCAAGCCGGAAATGACCATCTGACGGGTCTCGGCGTCGTTCACGACCGTAAATACGGGGTCTTCATCGGATAACTTATTGAGACCGGACATGATCTTATCCTCTTCTCCCTTGACCTTCGGTACGATACCCATCGTCAGGCACGGAGTCGGGAAATTGATCTTCGGCAGAATGACCGGTCGCGATTTATCGCAAAGCGTATCGTTCGTCTGGGTCAAAACCAGTTTGGCGATCGCACCGATATCTCCTGTACCGACCTGATCGGCCGGGAGTTGCTTCTTGCCGACCATGTAAAACAAGCCTCCGACACGCTCTTCCTTCTCCTTATTGGCGTTATATACGGTAGAGTTGCCTTTGAAGATTCCGGAATAAACACGGAAAAGACTGATACGGCCGACAAATGGATCGGCAATGGTCTTGAAAACAAATGCGGAGAGGGGTTCCTTTTCGTCCGCATTGATCTCGCTCGATGCCCCGTCCGGAGAAGCGGCGGTGACCGTCTTCTTTTCGCCGGCGGCCGGTGTATCCTTGGAAATACAATTCATCAGGAATTCGACGCCCCAGTTATTGAGCGCAGAACCGGCATAGACCGGGTGTAAACTCCCGTCGCGGAACCCGGCATGAATTCCTCTGCGGAACTCGTCCTCGGTAAAGGGCTCGCCGGAGAAATACTTCTCCATCAATTCCTCATCGCTTTCGGCGACCACTTCGTTGATCTGCTCGTGAATCTTGGTAACGCGCTGTTCAAACTCCTCCGGCAATGGCATCTCTTTGGACGCACCGGTCTTCAAATCGATCGAAAAGGCACGTTTATTCATGACATCGACGATTCCTGTCATCTTATCCTGGCTCATGATCGGGAAGGACAGCGGAATAACGGAAATGCCGTATTGCGCTCTCAATTCCTCGACGATATGTTCATAATCCGCATTCGGTTCATCCATCCGGTTGACAAAAAACAAGAACGGAACATTACGCTTCTTCAGCAGTCGAACCGCTTTCTCTGCACCGACCTGAATCCCACCCTTGGAAGTCATAACGACGATCGCGCTGTCAGCGATTCGAATTCCCGCCATGGTCTCACCCAAAAAATCAAAGTCGCCGGGCGTGTCGATGATATTCATCTTGGAGTTTTTCCACTCGCACGCCGCAATGGTCGTATTGATCGAAAGCTGTCGTCTGATCTCTTCCGGATCAAAGTCCATGGTTGTGTTCCCGTCCGTGGATCGCCCCATACGATCGATCGCCTTGGCGCAGAACAACATCGCTTCGGCAAGCGCTGTTTTTCCGGACCCGCCGTGTCCCAACAAGGAAATATTGCGGATCTTTTCAGCCGGATAATTGATCATGTATCTGTCCTCCTTGGATAAACTAATATTGGCATTATACTATGAGCAATCCACAATATCCACAAAAAACATGGATCGTTGCTGCTTCTTTTCGCTGAATTGTCCACCTTTTCAAAAAAAGTGCGGGGCAATCGCACCCCGCACTTATTTCTATTCTCATGATTTCTGTGTGTCCGTGAAAGGTGACTCGACTCAGCTCAACGGGCGCTCGAAAACCAGGATCGTTCGGTCCTCTTTGATCGTAGGACCGCCTCCGAGCGAAATATTGTCCGCTCCGCCCAGGGTGGACAAGATCTTACCGCCCTCGTCGTTGATGATGGTATGGAGATGCCATCCGTCCGACGAACGCTTGGCAAGCGTCTTTACCATCTGTGCCGCATCCACCTCGCCGATATCCGTATGCGCAATGATATCAATCTCATACTGCATCGGCCCGGAGGATGCGGCGCCTCCGCCGCTGATGATCATCGACTCGGTTCGAATCCGAAGCTCGTCAATGGCAGCCTGCGCCGCTTGGATCTGCTGTTGCAATTCCTCAACTCTCTTCTCGGCATCTTCCTTCGCTTTACCCATCTCTTCGATCAGTTGCTCCTTTTCTTCGATGATTCTTTGCATCCGGCCTCTCTCGCTCTCGTTCAAAGCCGCTTCTTTCAGTGCGATCGCCCTCTTTTCCGCCTCGAAAATAAAGATTTCCGCTTCGACCTCGGCATCCTTCATCGCCGTCTTGGACTCCTCGATGATTGACTTGGCTTGTTCAAGCTCCGCCGCGATCTGCGCCGTTTCTTCCTCTGCGGACATACGGATCCTGTCAAGTTCGGCTTCCAGCGATTCTAACTCCTTCTCAAGCGCGACTTTCTGTTCCTGAGCATCCCGTAACAGTTCGCGTGCTTCTCTCTCGGTATTGTCCTTCAATTCGTTTGCAGAGGCCGCGATCTCCTCGCTGTCTCTTTCCGCCTGAGCTTTCACCTCGTTAGCGGCAGCCAGGACATCGTCTGCTTCACTCTGGATCTCGTCCTTTTTCTGTATGGCTTCGGCGATAATGCTCTCGGCCTGACTCTCGGCATTCGAAATCTTATCGTTGGCGGCAGCGATGATACCCTCGGCTTCTCTCTCGGCCTCCGCGACCTTCTCGTTGGCGGCGGCGATGATGCCCTCAGCCTCTCTCTCGGCCTCCGCGACCTTCTCGTTGGCGGCGGCGATGATGCCCTCGGCTTCCCTCTCGGCCTCCGTGATCTTCCCGTTTGCGGTGGCGATGATGCCCTCGGCTTCCCTCTCGGCCTCCGTGATTTTCTCGCTCGCGGATGCGATGATCGCTTCGACATCCTTATCGGCCTGCAATTTTACATCCTTTGCCGAAGCCAGGATCTCATCGGCTTCCTTCTCCAGCTGTTCCTTGCTCTTACGGTTTTCCCCGATATCCTTCTTGAGTGCTTCGATCTCTGCCTTGAATCCCGCAGCCTCCTCCTGAAGACGAGTTCTTTGCTCCTCGGCACGGTCCGTCTCGGCGATCGCCTTCTTGGCCTCCTCGATATAAAGCGCGAGTTCTTTCTCGGCCTGCCTTTGTGTGGCTTCTATTTCACGCGCAACGGCCTCGGCCTGTTGTAACACTTCGTTGTATCGGTCCTGGGCTTCCTTGAGCTTATCCTCTTCAAGCAGCAGCGCATCCTTTTTCGCCGCTGCCGCTTCTTCGCGCGCTTTCAGAACCAAGTCTTGCTTATCCTGATCAAGTTTACCGGTCAGAGAATCGATTTCGTTCTTAACTTGCTCAAATTCCCTCTGAGCCTCTTCCTTTTCGCGTTGGGCTTCCTTCGCCAACTCGCGGATTTTCAGCGTTTCCTCTTCCGCCAGCTTGGCCTCTTCGAGCATTTGCTGTTTCCTGGCCATGGCGTCCTTGTATTCTTTCTGAACCTGAATCGCCAGTTTCTCCGTTTGCGCCTCGGCTTCCCGAATCAGAGCCAGTTTATCGGCTTCTCCCTGCTTGCGGGCTTCCTCTAAAATCTTCTTGGCCTCTGCCTCGGCGTCGGATACTTTGTCCTTCTCGGAATCGATCTGCTTACGGATCGCCTCGACTTCCTTGTCCAGTTTGGCCTTCTCCTCGAGCGCCTTCTTCTTGAGGTTAACGTAATCTCCCTCAATACGAAGTCTCTCTTCCTCGTACTGTTGGGTCAGACTGTCGATCTCTTTCTGGTAACGCTCCTTCAGTTCGGCGATAAATTTTTCTTCGTCGGCCTTCTTGTCCTCGACCTGGCTTCTTTTATCACCCTCGACCTTGCTCATGTAGTCTTTGGCTTCTTTTTTGGCGGTCTCTTCACCTTCACGGGCAGCTTTCTGAAAATCGTATTTGCACATAAAACAACGGGCCACATTGTCACCCATCATTACACCGCATACAGGACATTTTTTCATTGCCGCCACCTCTTACTCAAATAATTTGTTTACACAACCCAGTATCAAATTAGTATATACAATTATACAACGATACTCACCGGAAGACACCCGCTCCCGTCGCCAAACAAGAAAACATACCATGAACAATCCACATACACCGCTTTCGCGGAATCAAACGAACTCCGGATCCGATCTTGCCCGATCAGGATCCGAACAAATCGGAGAAATCAGAACCGTACTGAGCGTAATACTCGTTCGGATCAATACTCTGGGACCAGACAGAAAAGCCAATCGCAATCATGACTGCAATCACTACCAAAATGATCGAGATGATATTCAGGATCATGGCGGTCTTGATCTTGGATTGTGCTTCCTCGGCCGTCATCGCCTTATTGGCTCCCGATGCCATAACTGCCGCGATGATCGCGAGCACAAGAGCCGGTATACCCAAACCCATGCAACAACACATGATCGTTCCCAAGATTATATTGATCACGGCAAAAACCATCTGACCGGAACCGCTGGGACGCGGCTGATATGACCCGGGAGCAGGTTGGTATATGGGAGCAGCCTGCATCGGGCTCTCCCCGGAGAAGTTCGCTCGGTCATCGTTGCCGACGTATCCGCTTGTATTACCGGAAGCGCTGCTCGCGGTATCATCCGAAGAATACAAGGGCGCTTGCTCCGGAACGGAATTCACAGTTTGAGGTTCCGTAAAGGATTGCTCAGCAGCCGTAACACCCGGCTGTGAGATCGCCTCGCGGATGATCATCGCGCCGCACTCGGGACAATAACTGGCGTTTTCCGCCTCTGTTCCGCAATTTACACATTTGGTCATTTTCGTACCTCCGAATATCTCTCGTGAATTAATAAATTTATTGCGTCATTAACGCTACCCCCTCAGCATATTTCATTCGAGGTGACCGCGTCAAGGTCTCTTGATGCCAAGTAGGGTCTCGCGTACAGTTATTTAGAGCGAGAGTAATAATTTTAACGTTTTACGAGTTAAGTTTTCTGAAAAAACCGCGAAAATCAATATTCGTTCGGATCCACATCCAGGACAGGATCAATACCGCCAAACAAATAATGATCGACACCAAAGAGATAATATTTAAAAGCAACGCCGTTCGGATCCTTGCCTCCGCTTCATCTCGAGTGCGCGCTTTCTTGGACTCGGTCCCGTAGATCGCGGCAAGGATCCCGAAGACCAACGGAATGATCCCGACCACACAGCAACACATGAGGATACTGATTATGATATTGACAATCGAGAAAATCGTCTGCCCGGTCGCGTCGGGTCGCTCGGGAGCCGCCACACTGCCTTCGATCATCGGATCTATAGTCGGGTCCTCTGTCATATCGCCACCTCCTACGGACACAAAAAAACCATCACGCAGTAACACATACCTTCATGCCACATACACGCCGCCCCGACATGCGTAAACTCGGAGCTCAGGAGATTATTTCGCTGATGTTCAAGGGTCATCCACGCACTCAATATATTCTCGGGTTGCCCGTATCCTCTTGCGATAGCAGAATAATACTTGGTATGCGACTCGCCCCGGTATGCAGTAATTATGTCTGACCCGTCGATACGAACATGATCGAACGAGAAAACAATTTCGGCCGCTCGTACCCGAGCCCAATCCGCCATGTCTTCATTGGTCTCAAACGGCGCCAGGTCATTTGAGTTGCGAAGAGCGTTGGTCAACAGGATCAGTTCGCCGGACATCTCCTCGTCCAGCGTTCCGATGTATTCCGCAGGGTCAACGGCGCTGTCGGATGCCGAGGCATCCGGATCCCTTGAATATTCCGTCGCGTTTCCGGCCGGAGATCCGGAGCACGAGGACGCAATGAGCACCGCCGTCAGAAATAATGCCGCACGAAAAACAACATTGAACTTAATCTTCCGGGCTCGCGAAGTCATATTCGATCCTCATGAGTAATTTTTTTGCTTCGTAATCATCTGGTGTCAACAAAAAACGTTGCTGAACCGAGTCATTCGGCACCCTCCGCTATTAAGTTAATTATATCATGTCCTGATTCGTTCCATGCCCGAGCAAGACCGAAACGCGCGATGCCGGTCGTCTATGAAAATGAAAACCATTTGTCTACATGCACCTGCAAGCGTATAATAAAATTGATAGAATGAATCGGAGCCCGTTCGACAGAGAGGGATTTGAAATGCCACGCTACGCGGCCGAATCTGGCAACGGACGGATAGCAAATATTCTGCGATTTGTGTCCACCTTGTTTGTGTTGTGCTTTGTTGCGCAGTCATTGTCTGCGTGTACCGCTCCTTTTCGCGCCAAGTCGAGAGCCCCCGAGGGAGGCTGTATCTACGGCGGAGAGGTCGTTATCGGGATCACGCAAGAGCCCGGGCTTTTCGATCCGCATACCGCGGTGGCAGCGGGCGACGAGGAGATCCTGTTCAACATTTTCGAAGGGCTGGT
>JAFGGR010000049.1 GCA_016930475.1 Clostridiales bacterium
CAATATTCAGAACGATATTGAAACCGTCCTTCTTTTCGACCGTTGTCGGCGGAGAATAAGGCAGAGCACCACTGTAGTTATCGACCTCGACATACGTATACCCTTCGGTCCCGGCCAGGATCGCGTTGTAATAGGCCTCAACGCCGTATTGACCGACCAGCGTGGTGTCGCTCTGATCTGCAAATCCGATGACCTGAGCGGCCAGATCTCCGTATACATAGTATCGTTTGGGAACCGAATCGATTTTGATCCCACCTAAACTATTTTCGGACATATATTCCTTAAGCAGTTCAATGTCGTCTCGCGTGATCTTTTTGGCAAGTTGAATATACGTCGCATCCTTTTGGTTCAGTGCCGCCAATACAGTCTCCACATCAAGATGCAAAAATTCCGCCAAATTCGCCGCGATTTCCTCAGCGTTGATATCCGCCTTAATGGAGCGAACATCCTTCGGCGTGATCCCGATGGTATATTCATATGTCGTACTGGCCAAAACGTTGCCGTTGACATCGAGAATATCGCCGCGGACAGGAATGTCACGGATCCGACGCCAATGCATCTGTGAAGCCATGAGCGCGTATTTGTCATGGTTTACGACCTGAATGTTATAAAGCTCGGCGATCAGAACTACGGCAAATAGAGTCGCTAAAATCCCGACCAGAAAAACCCATACTTTCCGTTTGATCGATAGCGTGGTTTTTTCCGCAGACGCAGATTCTCTTTCAGGCGAAGCGCCCGACTGCAAATGCGAAGCTTGCTCGGGCGCCGACTTTTTTACCGGTTGCTTATCATTCAAAATCGTATCTCCTTTCAGGAGTTATTCGAAAAGTATTCTGCCAAATCCTCCTTCGCTTGTGCAAGAGCCGCAGGCGAAACCTCAATGGAATTGAAGGAGTTTCTGGTAACGAGCGTGTCTCCTTCTGTCACCGAAACACTAACAATTTGCCGCGTACCCGGCTTCTGCATCCCCAGACGCTCGTACGCTTCACGGCGGACCATATCCAAATCGGTGCCCAGGATCAGGCTCTCGCGAATCTGCGCGGTCTCCTGTCTGATCGTATCGATCTTTTTTTGAGTCTCGTTATTTTGGAAATTCAGACAGGCGATTTGCGCCTGTCGAAAAAGAACGGTACCGAACATTCCGGAAACGATCGCAACCGCAATAATGACCAGCATGCTCTCCTTCAACCTTTTTCTGGATACGCTTCTCTCTTTCTGTTTATATTTTTGAATAAGCTCGAGCCGATGTTGCCGCTGTTCTTCAAACTCTCTTCTCTTACGTTCGGATTCTGAGGGGATCGGACCGATCTCCGGAAGTAATGTTCGAGCTGCGGAATCCCTTCCGGCGTACACAACTTCAGAACTCCGGTTTGCAGATCCCGCCGTTCCGGCTCTCTTCGGGAAATGGATCGCCTCGATCTCATCCCAATCGCTCAGTGCCAAGTTGTCCATTGCTCTTCGTTCCTCTCAAAAACTCTCAGTTTCGCGCTTTTTGCCCGCTTATTCATTTGTATTTCTTCTTGTCCCGCCAGAATCGGCTTCCTTGTCACACTTCGTCCCAATGCTTTTCGACCGCACACGCACACCGGAAAGTCTCTCGGGCATGTGCAGGGTGATTCATATTTTCGAAAAGCTTCCTTCACCAGCCTGTCCTCGAGAGAGTGAAATGAAATGACCGCGATGCGTCCGAACTCATTCATTCTCTTGGGAACTGCCTCCAGAAGCGCGGATACCGACGACAGTTCATTGTTCACCTCGATCCGGATCGCCTGAAATGTCCTTCTGGCCGGATGCTGATCTTCCTTTTTCGATTTGGAAGGCATCGCTCCTGCGACAAGTCTTGCCAATTCCCCGGTCGTCTCAATTCTCTTGGCTCTTCTTTTTGCTTCGATCGCTCCGACGATCCTTCCCGCGAAACGCTCTTCACCATACTCCCTCAGAATACGAATCAATCTCTCCGGTTCGTATTCATTCACCACACGCAATGCCGACAGTTCTTGCTTATCATCCATCCTCATATCCAACGGGCCGTCTTTCCCGTAAGAAAAACCTCTCTCGTCCGTATCGAGTTGGTGCGACGACACTCCTAAATCAGCGAGAGCCCCGTCGATTTTCGGTATCCCGAGATCGTCCAGCACGTCCTCGATTCTCGAAAAATCCGATTTGCGCAAGATCCACTTTCCCTCAAAGGAAGTATTGCGCATAAGCCGTTCGCACTCGTCCAGTGCCCGGTCATCCTTATCCAGCGATATCAAGGTGCCCTCTTTGTCGAGTCGACTCAGGATCCCCAAACTGTGTCCGCCACCGCCGGCTGTACAATCTACATATATCCCGCCACTCTTGATGGAAAGCGCATTCATGCACTCCTCGTAAAGCACCGGCCGATGTACAAACTCAGAGTCCCGTGACATTGTATTCCGTTAAATCGAGCTCCATGACCGAGCTCAATTCCTTCTTCTCCCGCTCATAGAAAACCTTTGAGCAGATGTCAAGCTTATCGCCGATATTGATGATGCTGATTTCTTCGCCGGGCTTGGCTCCGATATGACCCCAAAGCTCATCGGAAATCGATATTCTGCCTTGAGAATCCACATCGCACGACAACGCTTCTCCAATAATCAACCGCATTACGCGACGAACCCGGGGATCCATGCTGTTGAGTTCTTCGAATTGCTCCCGGATCTTTCTGAAGCGAGCATCTGTATAAACGGAAAGATAACCGCTGTCCAGACTTAAAGTGACGACCACGCTCCGCCCGAGACTATCCCGGAGTTTAGACGGAATGAAGACTCTTCCCTTAACGTCGACTTTGTTGGTAAAGCGTGCCATCAGTTATCCCCGGTTTCCACAAAGTTTTCCCCACCATTCACCACATCAAGTGATAGATTCACCACATTTCACCACTTGATTGTATTCTACACATTAAATATGGGAATATCAAGGCTTTTTTGAGGCAAAAGCCGGGATTCATCAAATATCTCGGGGTATCAAACAAGCGAGAAATAAACACACCGACCGTTGTCCTTGACGCAATACATTTTAAGCACACAAAAAAGGCCGGAGCTTCCTCCCGCCTTCTCTTTCTTTATTCAACGAACGCGTTCATTTTCTCTCGATCGTTCGTTCCATCGATATATTCAGGATAATGCCAAAGGAGATGAAGTTGACAAGAAGGGCGGAACCGCCGAGGCTGATGAACGGCAGAGGAATTCCCGTGATCGGCAGAAGTCCGACACTCATCCCCATATTCTCAATGAAATGAAAGGCAAAGGCTCCGGTCAATCCGATCACTGTGTATGTATAAGACTTCTGAGTCGCCTTTGCGGCAACAAATACGCATCTCGTCAGAAAAAAGAACGAAAGGATGATGACCGTCGTCGTCCCGATAAATCCCATGTGCTCGGATATTGCGGTGTAGATGAAGTCAGACCATTTGACCGGGACGCTGACGATTTCGCCCGTTCGATTACCGATCAATCCTCCGGAAGCGATCGCGGCTTTGGCTTGAACCAGATTATACTCTCCCGACGGATCCGATCCGGCAAATACAAAAGACAGTATTCTGGATTTCTGAATGGGGGTAAAGATAAAATTCCAGAGGATCGGGATCACGCCGACAATGACGACTGAAATGCCCAGAAACAGGTATCTGTACTTAACTCCCCAGACAAAAAACATGCAAAACAGCGAAAAAACGATGACCATCATCGTTCCGAAGTCCGGCTGTTTCCAAATCAACAGAAGTGGGATCCCGTCGACCAAGCCGATATAAATAAAGCCCTTAATCATCGGCATTTCTTTATTCTTGATCGCCTCCAAAAAATAAGCGGTCACGATGATCATCCCGATCTTCGACAGCTCGGAAGGTTGAAAATTCCCGATAAAGGGCAGATTTAACCAAGAGTCCGCACCCCATGTATCCACAAGCGAATACCCGTCAATAAAAACGTAAATGAGAAGGAGTACGGATAACCCATATACCCCCCAACCGATCGCCTTCAGGAAGTGGGTATCAATAAGACAAATGAAAAGTGCAACGACCATACCCAGCGACGCGGCTATAGCCTGCCGGTACAGGATACCGGGATACCCTTCAAATCCCTCCGACAAGACCTTGTTTAATACAAAAACACCGATCAGGGACAACAAGAGGATCGGGATCAACAGCCAATAATCTACGGATCGAAAATAGTTCCGTCGAAGCTGTATGATGCCTGATTTACCACTACTCATATCACGACCTATCTGACGGGATCCGAATCGGCTCCGTCTCCATCGTTTGCGCTCTCGTCATCGAGAGTAACATCCGTTTCGGTGGATTGTGTATCTTCCGGGACGTCCGCTTCTTCTTGAGTCGCATCCGCCGTTTCTTCCGCTTCGTCTTCATTCGCTTCCGCCGTGGCTTTGGAAGCGATGTCCTCTTGCGGCAGGAGTGACTTTTTCTGAAGCTCATCCACCGGTGTAGTGACACGCTTCCAGCCTCGAGCGCGACTGATGATGACCAAAGCGATGCCGACGATCGCCATAACCACGGAAGTCACTTGAGAAAGTCTCAGGCCGGTATCCCCGATATAAAGAGAATCCGTTCTGAGTCCTTCGATGAAGAAGCGAACCACTCCGTGTAATACAAAATACCCGGCAGTCGTAGTGAACGCGAACTTACTCTTGTTGCGAATGATCAGCAAAATAAGAAATATGGCGGTCGTTGCCAATGACTCATATAGAAAGGTCGGGTGAACAGGGAGATTCGGGTTCTGCCCTTGGCCATAGACCTCCAGATAACGGGAAACACGATCGCTGATCATTCCCCAAGGAAGCGTCGTATTCGTGCCGAAAGCCTCCTGATTGAAAAAATTGCCCCAGCGTCCGATGGCCTGC
>JAFGGR010000050.1 GCA_016930475.1 Clostridiales bacterium
AGGTGTTCAATTGCGGACATCGCCTGGAGATTTATTGCGACAAGGAAGCGGTCGGTTCGATCGTATCCGCTTCCGAAAAATTGGGCGTTGAAGCCCGCGTGATCGGACGGGTGGAGGTGTCATCAGAGAAGGGTCGCAACGAGGTCGTTATCCACGGTTCAAACGGTGTTTACAACTATTGATGATCCGACTTGTCGGTCCGCTGATCGGGCAGATAATGAAGAGTTCTTGGTGTCCCGGGTTGATTGTTGACAATCTCAGAACTCATCGCTATAATCACAATGTTCGTTTGTTCGAACGCATGCACCTTTAGCTCAGTTGGTAGAGCAACTGACTCTTAATCAGTGGGCCCCGGGTTCGAGTCCCTGAAGGTGCACCAGAAGAAGGCTTCGGCATTTATGCCGGAGCCTTTGACTTTTCACCGGCTGATTCGTCATTTTGGGTCTCTGTTATGGTATAATCCATGAAAATCAAATTTGTTTTCTTCATACGGTAAGGGGGCGATGCGGGTGAGTGATTATCATATTGATACCAAATGTGTTCAATCCGGCTATCAGCCGGGAAACGGAGAGCCGAGAGTACTGCCGATCGTTCAAAGTACGACGTTTAAGTATAATTCCACGGAGCAGATGGGCCGCCTTTTTGATTTGGAAGAGGCCGGGTATTTCTATTCCAGGCTTTCGAATCCGACATGTGATAACGTCGCGGCCAAGATCGCCGATCTCGAGGGAGGCGCTTCGGCCGTTCTGACATCTTCGGGCCAGGCTGCCATCCTGATGACGGTCTTAAATGTCTGCGGAGCCGGTGATCACTTGGTTTCTTGCTCGACACTTTACGGCGGAACTTTCAATTTATTCTCGGTCACACTCCCAAAGCTCGGTATATCGGTCAGTTTTGTGCCTCCCGATGCGGACGCCGACGAGATCATCGCGGCCGTAAAGCCGAATACGAAGTTGATCTACGGCGAAATGATCGCCAATCCGGCATTAAATATTTTGAATCTGGAGGCATTTGCCTCAGCTGCCCACAAATCCGGCGTTCCTTTGGTCGTCGACAATACCTTTCCGACACCGATCAACTGCCGACCTTTTGAGTGGGGAGCGGATATTGTCGTGCATTCGACCACCAAATACATGGACGGACACGCGACGAGCATCGGAGGGTGTGTCGTTGATCGCGGTTCTTTTGATTGGGATAAGTATCCGGAACGCTTTCCCGGGCTGACGAAGCCGGACGATTCCTATCACGGTGTCGTATATACCCGTCAGTTCGGCTCTGCGGCTTTTACGGCTAAACTGACGGCTCAGCTGATGAGGGATATGGGCGCTTCGCCGGCGCCGATGAACGCGTTTTTATTGAATATCGGACTTGAGACTCTGCACCTGAGAGTTTCGCGGCATTGCTCGAACGCGATGTCGGTCGCGCAGTATCTGGAAAAGCATCCGATGATCTCTTGGGTGAAATATCCGGGTTTGCCCGGTGACTCTCAATATGCTCTTGCTCAAAAATATCTCCCGAACGGGGTGTGCGGGGTTTTGTCCTTCGGAGTGAAGGGAGGACGCGCGGCGGCCGTCAAGTTTATGGACGCGCTCAAACTTGCGGCGATCGTCACTCATGTCTGCGATGCCCGAACCTCGGTCCTTCACCCGGCAAGCCATACACACCGTCAGTTATCCGATGAACAACTGGTCTTGTCGGGAGTGTCCGATGATATGATCCGTTTTTCCGTCGGTATCGAAGATCCGGGCGACATTATCACGGATCTCGGTCAGGCATTGGATTCACTGTAGCTCTGTCACTTAAATTTTTAAACAAAAAAGCCCGTATCCCATTTCGGAATACGGGCTGTTTTCTCGAGCACAATTTTACTGAGCCGTTTGGATCATCTGGTCGTATGACGATTTGTTGCCCATACCGACCTTTTGAGCGACAGGCTTTCCGTCCTTGAATAGAATGACTGTCGGAATACTCATCACCCCATACTTCGATGCGATAGAAGGCGCCTCGTCGATATTCAGTTTTCCGACCTTTACCTTGCCTTCGTACTCTGTGGCCAGCGTCGCAATCGTCGGAGCGAGCATCCTACAGGGCATGCACCAGTTCGCGTACATATCTACCAGTGTTAATCCCGAAGCGATCGTCTCATTAAAATTGGTCTCAGTCAGTTCCATTGTTGTGTTTCCCATCTTTCATTACCCCTTTCTTGGTCCCTTTTTCAGTATATGCGATTTTTCACCTTGTATAAATGGCGCTTATCGTTTTTTTATCAGCCATTCAGTGATATAATATTCACATATGATGATGTTTTAATGTTCTGAATTCATTATATCATGATAACTGAATATGTCAACGTTTTCGGGAGGGGTAAATGAATCACGCTGAATTTCTCAGAAGGACGACCATCATGAAGGTCCTGGCTCATCCCGATCGACTTTTCATTCTTCGGGGGCTGTATTTGTCCAGATGCAAGGTCGGAGAAATACAAGAGAAAATGGGGCTGACTCAAAGCGGCTTATCTCAACATCTTTCGAAAATGAGGGACGTCGGGATCATCGTCGGCGAGCGAAGCGGCAAGGAGATCTGTTATCGCGTCACGGATGATTTCGCGATCGAATTGATGAACTCGGTGTTCAAGGACATGACATTATAGATCTTACGAAAAAAACCCCGACATCTGCTCCAACGAAAAATCATCGTTGTTCGGGATTTCGATTTGCCTGCGCTCCTTTGCGGACTGATAAACGGCCAGCATCGACTCGACCGACTTATATCCGGAATGGGCATCCGCAATGGGGTATAATCCGGTGCGGATCGCGTTATTCAGATCCTTATAGATCAGGAAGTGAGGATTCTTGGAAGCCAGAAGTCCCTTGATCCCTTTGTTCTTCAACTCGTGGCGATAATACTTGGAAGTGATCTTCTTTCCCTTATTGTCGATGATGTCGAAAAACGGCAAGCCCCGGCGCAATCCGACCCGGATCGATCCGAATTCAGCGTTGATATAAAACGAGGCTTCGTGATCGCCCGGATGCGTCGCGGTCGTCCCCTCCAAGAGGCAGAGCGCGCCGTTTTCCATCCGAAGGGCTGCGATCCCGACATCCTCGGCTTCCAACGTGCGAAAACGTTTACCGAGTTGAGCGACTGCAGAAACAGGCACGGTGTTCATCAGATAACACATCAGGTCCAAGGCGTGAATGCTCTGGTTCATCAGAGCTCCGCCATCCAATTTCCACGTGCCTCTCCAGACGGCCTGATCGTAATAACTCTGGTCATGGCCCCAGCGGACGATAACGGAACCATGGCTGATCTTGCCCCACTTTCCGGCGGCAAAATCGTTGTGAAGTTGCTCCATGATCGGAAGATATCGATAAATATGACCCATAGCGATGTGTTTGCCGGTGGTTTCCGAAAGTTCGAAGAGTTCTTTGGCTTCGGATGTTCGCAGAGTCATCGGCTTTTCGAGAAGAACGTGACAACCGGCAAGAAGGGCCTTTCGAGCCGTTTCAAAATGAAGACCCGAAGGTAACGTGATCGCGACGATATCCGGAGTATCGGCCAATAGAAGTGCGTCCAATGAGGGAAAGATCTGTACTTCCGAAAGTAGAAGCGCGGCCTTGCGATCGTTGACCCGGATTTTTTCGAGGAGGGCGCTCGGCGCTCGTTTGTCGGAATCCACCAGCGCGCACAGGCTAAGTGAGTCATTCGCTTTCAAAATAGCATTTAAATGTTTGATCCCGACGCGGCCGCATCCGACCAACGCGACCCGAAGGACCGGGACAGTTTCTTTTTCAGACATGGGTATCTCCTTCATGGAAGAGTCTTCACGAAGAAATTGTATAACAAGTCTTCGCATCATTCTATCTTTTTGCGCGTAAGAATCGATAAAGAGGACCTTTTTCGCTCGAAAACCGGGTTGTTGGTGTACAATTAATTCATCAAAAGCGCGGGGTATTTCTCATGGATATACACGATATTATATTGGATAAAAGATACGGAAAATCATTAACCAAGGAGCAAATTGCCTTTTTTATCGATGGCGTCACGGACAAGACCATTCCGGATTATCAGATCTCCGCGCTTTTAATGGCGATCGTCCTTAACGGAATGGATCCGGCCGAGATGACGGAGCTGACGCTTCGGATGGCACATTCCGGGGAGACGTGCGATCTTTCCGCCATCAGCGATCAAATTGTCGATAAGCACAGTACCGGTGGGGTGGGCGACAAGTGTACGCCGATCATCCTTCCCCTCGTCGCGTCATTCGGCGTCCCGGTCGTCAAGCTTTCCGGCAGGGGCCTTGGATTTACCGGCGGAACGATCGACAAGCTGGAATCCGTCAAAGGATTTCGAACCGAGATCCCGATTTCCGATTTCCCCGAATATGTAAACCGCTGCGGTGCGGTCCTTTCGGCCCAGACCCCGGAATTGGCGCCGGCGGATAAGGAACTCTATTCTCTTCGCGATGTCACCGGTACCGTAGATTCGATCCCTCTGATCGCGTCCAGTATCATGAGTAAGAAAATCGCCGGCGGAGCCAATGCCATCGTATTGGATGTGACCTGTGGAGACGGAGCCTTTATGAAAGATATCGATAGTGCCGCGGCACTTTCGCACGCGATGATCGATATCGGGAGAATCGCCGGACGCCCGGTGACCTGCGTCATTTCTTCAATGCGGGAGCCGCTCGGACACGCGGTCGGTAATATCCTGGAAATGCGGGAGGTCGAGGAATTCTTTAACGGAACAATGTCCGACGATTTGCGCACCGTGTGTCTCACTTTGGCCGCGTCGATGCTCCGGATGTCCGGTCATAAGGAAGCGCAGGATTTCCCGGTCGCATACGCGCTTTGCGAGGATAATGTTCGATCCGGAAAGGCGCGGGACGCGTTCCTGTCCTTTATCAGATCGCAGGGAGGAGCGGTGCGAGCGGACGGAACCTTGGAATATCGTGATCGGCCGGTCCTTCGGGCAGAGATATTTGCCGATGCGGACGGCTATGTTCACGAAGTCCTCGCCTCCGATATCGGAAAAGCGTCGGTACGGCTCGGCGCGGGAAGAAAGCGCAAGACCGATAACATCGATTTTGGTGCGGGGATCATGGTCCATAAGAAAATCGGCGACTTTGTAATACGGGGGGACTGCCTTTGCTCCCTTTATACCGGCGAAAACGGACTCGCGGATCAGTCAACGGTAAACGACGCTTCGACATTGGTGAGAAGCGCGTATCGCATCGCATCGGACGCTCCGGCCAAGCCGGTTGAGATCATTGATATATTGAACTGAGCACGACTTGCATCATTTTCGGCAGATTGCTATAATAAAAAGAACGAATGTTTGACATCGGAAAGGGCCATGAATGATCATACTCGGCATTGATCCCGGATACGCGATCACCGGATACGGTTTGATCGAATATCAGTCGAACCGATCCAGAATGCTGGATTACGGGGTCGTATCGACTCAGGCACGAGTGCCTTTTGAGATTCGGTTATTAACGATCTATCAGCAACTCGAATCTTTGATCCAGAGATATTCTCCGGATGTGATGGCGGTCGAGGAGCTCTTTTTTTCGAGGAATACAACGACGGCAATCGGAGCGGCACAGGGCAGAGGTGTTGCGATCCTCGCCGCCGCCAAGGCCGGGATCCCGGTATACGAATATACTCCGATGCAGGTGAAGCTCGCCGTGACCGGTTATGGCCGCGCGGACAAGAAACAGGTGTCTCAGATGGTCAAGACGATCCTTTGTCTGGATAAGATTCCCGTTAAGGATGACGCGTCGGATGCCCTGGCCGTAGCGATATGTCAGGCCCACACCGGGATGCTTCGCGGCAATAAAGCGGTCGGCGGATATCAGCTCGGTCCGACATCCAAGAACGCGCTTCAATAAACGAATTCGTCCGGGAGGAGACTCAATATGTTTGCATACATTAAGGGGAATTTGGTTCAGAAGAAAGAGGATTCCATCATCGTTGATAACGCCGGGATCGGTTACCGGATCTTCTGTCCGCCTTCGGTGCAGGAACGGATCGGGAAATTGAACGATCAGGTTTGTGTATACACGTACCATTACGTCCGAGAAGACACAGCCGCTTTGTACGGGTTCCCGAGCCCGGTCGAGCACGATTTGTTTATTTTGCTTCTGCAGGTGACCGGTATCGGCCCGAAGGTCGCAGCATCTCTTTCGGGAAGTATCCCGGCGAGTGAGTTCGCGTTGGCGGTCATCACCGGCGACACGAATCGCCTGATCCAGATCAAGGGTGTCGGGAAGAAGGTTGCCGAAAGGATCATTTTGGAGCTCAAGGATAAGCTAAAGGGCTTTGCGCACGAGATGGACGGCATGGATGACCGGTTCTCCGGATCGAGCGCTTTGGAGGCTGTAGGAGGGATAACGGTCATTCGTGAAGCCGTCAGCGCGCTCGTGGTTCTTGGGTATTCCGCCACGCAGGCGATGAATGCAGCAAACGAAGCATACACTGTCGATATCAAGACCGAGGAACTGATACGCAAGGCCTTGCGTTTATTGTAGAATGATCACGGACTATGATGAGGCGTGATGCTTTTCGAAAAGCATAGATAGCGCGAATAGATAGAAAAATCAGCCTAACGGGAGAATGCGGATGGACTATAGTGAATTTGACCAGGATGATCGGATCATCGGCCGGGAGCGACTTACTGAGGACCGCGACGAGAACAGTCTTCGTCCGATCTGCTGGGAGGATTATTCCGGCCAGACCAAGGTCAAGGAGAATCTAAAGGTTTTTATCGAAGCCGCAGCCCGAAGAGAAGAGTCGCTGGATCATGTCTTGCTGTACGGGCCTCCCGGATTGGGAAAGACCACTCTGGCCGGCATCATAGCGGCGGAGATGGGCGTTAATCTTCGCATCACGACCGGACCGGCCATCGAGAAGCCCGGAGAACTTGCGGCGATCCTGACCAGCCTCAATGCCCGGGAGGTTCTGTTTATCGATGAGATCCATCGGCTCAACCGAAGCGTTGAGGAGATCCTTTATCCGGCCATGGAGGATTAC
>JAFGGR010000051.1 GCA_016930475.1 Clostridiales bacterium
AATACAAAAGTACACTTATGATAGCAGAAAATACCGGACGAGAACAGTATTTGGTATAATGACGGAGAAACTCATTGTTATGGAGACACAAGCATTTTCGCCGAAGAACGGCAGATCGGGCAACATGAGAAAATTGAGAAACGATTTTCGAGAGAAATTACCGGACAGCGTGCGTCCGTTGACGAATGACTTGACCGAAGAAGCGTCCGGAACGTCAGTAAAAATCACACGCGGGAAGGTAATCCGGGGCATCATATTGACCGCGGCGGTTTTGTGCGTGCTTGCGGGAGTGCTTCTTCTGGCGCAGCGCCCGGTAATCGAAAAGCAGCGGACCGAGTCCGCTCGGCAAATGGTCGGGAAAATTCAAATGGGGGAACAGACCGTGATCGTCGAGAGGGACGAATTTGCCGTTGAAGGGGAGGGCTACGAATTTTTCGAGGACGATGTTGCGGATGAAGGGGATCCGGCAGGGCCGCTGGACCCCGAAGATGTTTTGTTTGCACTTCCGGAACAAGTGACATTGACGGCACTGGGAACCATCTCGATCGAATCCATCGATTTGAACCTTCCCCTGTGGGACGATGCCGGAATCATTCCTTTGCGCTATGGCGCGGGAGTATATAAGGATTCCGTAATGCCCGGAGAAGTAGGAAATCTCGTCATTTTGGGGCACCGGATGAAAACATACGGAAGCATCTTCAACCGTCTCGACGAGGTGAAGGTGGATGACGAAGTGGTCATCCTCACGATGGACGGGATCAGTCATACCTACATCGTGGATCAAATCATCGAGGCGCTCCTCCCGAACAAGTTACCGGATTACCTGAAACAGGAAGGCAGTCAGGGAAAACAAATCACACTGGTTACATGCACGCCGACAGGCATCGGATCGCACCGGCTTTTGATCATCGGGCACATTGCCGTTGACACGTCTGTGGGTCCCGCGCCGGCCATAGAGTAGAATATCGGACATACGTCGCATGGGGCGACGGATGTCCGGCCGTCGCCGCCCGGAGATCCCTCCGGACGGGCGAAGAGCGTTTCAAGTTGATTTTCGGTACAGACAGATCGACAAAACGATGATAATATACTTTGCAAAAAGTATATGTGGAGAAGGACGGATGAAAAAAGCCTGCTTGGTCTTGGACGATGGAAGCATATATCCCGGGATCCGCTTCGGGGCGGAGCGCGAGACGGTTTGCGAAGTCGTCTTTTCTACCGGATTGACCGGATATGTCGAACTTTTGACCGATGCCTCCTTTTGTGGGCAGGCGGTGACGATGGCTCATCCCGTCGTCGGTAACTACGGCGTTTTTGAGGACGTTTCGGAGTCGGACCGGCTGTGGGTCGGCGCGCTGATCGTTCGCGATCTGACGCATATCGAGAATGACGAGCGCGGGGCCGAGGATCTGGATGAGTATCTGCGACGCAACGATGTTCCCGGGATCCGGGGGATCGATACCCGGGCGCTTACGCTCAAACTTCGCGAGGAGGGCACCCGCGTCGGCTGTATCACGGACGGGACACCGGAGTCCTTGAACGTACCGGAGATTTTCGAAAAGATCCGCGCTTACAGCGCCCGGAATCTCGTCGAACAGGTCAGCCCGAAGGAGCGTCGGTCCTATCCGGCGTGGAAGTGCGGATGGAATGAGAAGGATATGTCCGAACGGCGAAGCGCCGGGGAGAATTCGAGACTCCTTGCTTCCTCCGAGTCCGATCCCGGCCGGCCGGCTCTCTTCCGGGTGGCGTTTCTGGACTTCGGCGCGAAGCATAATATCATATGGAATCTGACCCGTCGCGGATGCGACGTGACCGTGTACCCCTGGGATACAAAGGCCGAGGATATTCTCGCGGATGAGCCCGACGGGATATTCCTGTCGAACGGGCCGGGCGACCCCGTAAACATCGGTCCGGAGATCCCGGAGATCCGAAAGCTCGTGGATTCGGGCGTTCCCGTCATGGGCGTGTGTCTCGGACACCAGTTGATCGCCTTGGCGTTAGGCGGGAAAACAAGAAAGCTCAAGTACGGGCACCGGGGGATCAACCATCCCGTCAAGGAACTGGAGAGCGGACGGGTCACCATGACATCACAGAATCACGGATATGTCGTCGTTGAAGATTCCCTGCCGGAAGCACTTTGCGAGATCAGTCATATCAACGTCAATGACGGGACCGTCGAGGGTCTTCGAATGAAGAACAAGCCGGTATTTACCGTTCAATATCATCCGGAGGGCGCTCCCGGACCGCAGGATAATAATTATTTGTTCGATCGCTTTACGGATCGAATGGCCGCAGATCAGGCCGCGAGGAAAACACTATGAAATCGATGAGAACCGGAACGGCACTGGCCGCGGCCGGTGCGATTCGATTTGTCTTGAGGTTTCTCGGAAAAGGCGCGACGACGTTACCGGGCAAGATCGCTCTTCGCATCAGCCCGTCCTTTCTGGAGGAAGTGAGCCGCGGTCAAAATGTCATCATGGTGACCGGGACCAACGGGAAAACGACGACGACACATATGATCACCGAGATCTTAAGGAAAGCCGGTTATTCCGTCGGTACGAATGTATCGGGCGCGAACCTCGCGTCCGGGCTCGCGACGACGTTTGCCGAGCATACGGAAAAGGCGCGCCGCGCGACGAAAAAGGGGATCCCGATCGCCTACGTGCTGGAGACCGACGAGGCGGCCTTCGCGGTCACCGCCGGTAAAATCAATCCGCACGTGTGCGTGGTGACCAACCTCTTTCGTGACCAGCTCGATCGCTTCGGCGAGCTTCTTTACACGAGAAGTTGTATCGAAAAAGGCCTGGACGCGACGGGTGCGAAGATCCTCCTGAATGCGGACGATTCGATGATATCCGCTCTGCGAATCGGTCGGGAGGAGCGGACGGAATTTTTCGGGCTCGACGAGGGCCACATGTCGCGTAACAATGTTACAAATGCTGAAGAGCAAGGAGTATTGTCCGCTTCGTCCGATGCCGAGTACTGCCTGAAATGCAAGAAAAAATTCGAGTATTCGGCGCGCAGTTTCGGTCATTTCGGCGTCTATTTTTGCCCTTCGTGCGGGGACAAGCGGCAGGAACCGAATTACTCGGCATACCTGAGCGGGCGCACGGATCCGTCGACGTCCGGGTCGCCGATGTTCTTAACGCACGGGGACGAGACGGTCGAAACGACGCTGTCGATCCCCGGGACGCATAATGTCTATAATTCCGCGGCGGCGGTCGGTGCGTGCCGGATATTCGGCAGGGAAGTAGGAGACGGGAATTTGTCGCTTTCGTTTTGCGCGGAGGCGTTATCTTCGGTTCGCCCGGCATTCGGCCGGACGGAGAAGATTTCCGTCGGAAACAAGAGCTTTTGCATCCTGCTTGTAAAGAATCCGGTCGGGCTCGACCGGGCACTGACGCATGTGTCGGAGGCCGTGGATACAGGCGGGCTCTATCTTCTTCTCAACAGCAATATCGCGGACGGAACGGACGTGTCTTGGATATGGGATGTCGATTTTGAAAGCCGCAAATATCCGGAAAAGACCTACGTATCCGGAGAGCGATTCGCTGAAATGCTCCTGCGCCTCGTCTATTCCAGGGCGGCGCCGAAGAATATCCGTCACGAGGAAATGAAGAGAAGCGAGGCGCTTTTCGAGGAGGCGCTTGCCGCGTGTCCGGAAGGGAAATGTCTCTATGTGCTGCCGAATTACACGGCGATGCTGTCGCTCCGGAAATATTTGGTCAGGCGATTTCATCTCAAGAATTACTGGAAGTAGGGAGGACCGAATGAAGACCGATCTTCATATTTGTCACCTTTATTCGGATCTCCTGAATCTGTATGGAGATCGCGGGAACATCCTGGCCTTGATCTATCGGGCCGGGTTGCGCGGGATCGATGTCCGGGTCACGTCGCTGACGATCGGCGAGGAATTTGACGGGGATCATTACGACATCGTCTTTTTCGGGGGTGGCCAGGACGCCGAACAGAATATCATTCGAAGAGATCTGGTCCGAAACAAGGGGGACGCCGTTAAAGCCGCGATTGAGAAGGGAAAAATATTCCTGTGCGTTTGCGGCGGCTATCAGATGATGGGCAAGTACTATGAGGAGTTCGACGGAAATCGCATCGAATGTCTCGCGGCGCTCGACGTCTACACGGTCGCGCAGAAGAAACGCCTGATCGGAAACACGGTCTACCGGAGTGATCTGTCGGAAAAAAGCGCGGCACAAGGGTGTTTTGAGCCGGGCAAGCTCTATGGATTTGAGAACCACAGCGGAAGAACGTTTTTGGGAGATGGCGTGAAGCCTCTTGCAAAAGTGTTGACCGGTGCGGGCAACAACGGGGAGGACGGCACGGAGGGCGCTGTGTATCGTGGCGTTTATTGCACCTACTCCCATGGTAGCCTTCTTCCCAAGAACCCCGCGATGACGGATGTTTTACTCGAAAAGGCTATGAAACAGAGATTCGGAGACGATTATCAACTGGCACCCGTTTCGTGTGAAATTGAGAATATTGCAAGACGGCAGAGGGAAACTTGCAAAAAGGGGTTGACAAACCCGTAATTTCCGTCGTACAATGACACCGACCGAAAAGGAGACGGGACGCCCGTCTCTTTTGCTTTTTTTAACGGGATTCATTGAAACAGTAGGGAATACGGGAGGTTCAAAATGTCAAAGTACACGAAGGAAGACATTATCAAAATCGTAAATGAAGAGGACATCCATTTTATCCGACTTCAGTTCACGGATATTTTCGGGATCCTCAAGAACGTGGCGATCACACCGAGTCAGCTCGAAAAAGCCTTGAGCAACGACTGCATGTTCGACGGATCGTCCATCGATGGATTTGCGCGCATCCAAGAGTCCGATATGTATCTCTACCCGGACCTCGATACCTTTGTCATTTTTCCGTGGCGCCCGCAGATCGGTAAGGTCGCGCGGCTCATTTGTGACGTATACACACCGGACGGAAAGCCTTATGCCGGAGATCCGAGATATGCTCTTAAGAGAGTACTGGAACGCGCGGCCAAACTGGGCTACACCTTCAATGTCGGACCGGAGCTGGAATTCTTTATTTTTCACTTCGACGAGCAGGGCAAGCCGACGACGTTCGCCCATGACCAGGGCGGGTACTTTGACTTAGAACC
>JAFGGR010000052.1 GCA_016930475.1 Clostridiales bacterium
CGTGTAGCCCTGATGCTGGAGATACTGGACGTCGGTCGTCGCGCCGGCCGTGCGCTCGAGAACGCCGGGCGCACAGGGGATCGCGGAATAGGGGGTTTGCGCGATCGCGATCCGGGGGTTATGGATCATTATGTGTGTGAGCTTCAGGATGTAATCGTTGGTGATGAAACTGTCGGCGTCGAGCGTCAGAACGAAATCGGCGGCCGGTACGCGAAAATTCGCGTGCTCGGGACTGCAGGCCAAGAGCTCAAACGTGCCGTCGTCGAGAGGCTTTTCGAAAAAGGAGCTCCCGATCAGCGAGATATAACTGTTAAGGTTCATCGCCTTATTGGGCTGATGGGAGAGGTGGCGGTATTTCTTGCGCTCGAAAAACGATATGTTTACGTCAAACAGCGCGTGGAGGCGAGCGATGTCCCGCTCCAAAAGGGGCAGGGGTTCGCTTTCGGTTCGGAGCGCCGCGGCACGCGCTCGAAGCGCAGTGGCCGGATCGGAGATGACCTTCTGAACGAAGAGGTGGTCGGTATGGGAGAAAACCGTTGAGCCTTCCGCGAATTCCGCGCCGATACGCTCGATCCGCGCGGCGGCGTCCGTGAGGATCTCAGCCAGGCGGTGCGACGCTTTTCGCGCGTCCGGTAAAAACGTAGAGACGGAGGCGAGCGACTCGCGAATCTCCCGACTCTGCGTCTCAAAAAGTTCATTGACCTCAAGGATCATCAGCCGCGTTCGGTAGAGCGATTGCTGTTCCTCCTCGCTTCCGTTAAACGGGTCGTCCAAAAGGACGACGACGCGTCGCGCGGGGTATTCGGAAAGCGCGGCAGACAGGACGGTCTGTTTCAGAACGCAGATCTCTTCCTTATAGGAGGGGATAAGGATGCAGACGGACGGCGGCTCGGGTGAGCGATAGATTTCCTCGAGCGTCTCGCGCAAAACCGACACGTGTTTTCGAAGTCGGAAGATCGCGCCGAATCGCGAGATCTGGTAGACGAGGTTTCCCAGAAGGAGCGTGGAGAGAAGAAGAAGAATGATGAAGACCTGAACCAATAGACCCGGCCGATCGGGCGGGACCAACCGAAAATATCCGTACGCGGAAAGAAGAGTAGCGAAAACCGTCGTCACCAGAGACACCGCGGTGGCGATAAATTCCGAGAACGGCAGAGGTGCGGAAGGTTTAATCATTAACGGTGGAGCCCTCGTTTGTGACGCGGCGAATACTCTAACAAGCATTATATATCCGACAGGGTTCCCATTGTACGAAATCCGTCTTTTTATCCATAAAGAAATAATTTCTTCTTCAAAGGTCAAGCGATTTTGTGCATCTTGATTTATAATTAGATTATTCAAAAGCGGATTCGTATGATTCCAATATCCGAGGTATTGGACGGAGGTAAATATGCCGAATAAACATCTCAAGCATCTGATTTGCCTTTTCCTGATTCTCGGGCTTCTTTCCGGTTGCGTCGATTCAATCAAGGCGGGAGATACCCGAACAAGTCGGGAGACCACTTTGAAAATCGAGCCGACGACCGCGGAAACAACGCCGGCGATGACGACGGAAACCGAGGCCCCCCTTCCGAAAAAGCCGATTCAACTCGGAGTGAATCTGGAGGGTCCTTCGGACTGGAATGTCGCCTGGCCGACGAATGACATCATGAAATTGGCGCGTCCGTTCTTCACGCAGAACTCGGTTTGGGTTGAAGACGGGGAGAACGAGTGGGATACCGAATACATCGACCGAATTCTTCTGGGAGACCACGGGTATCCCCTTGAATTGCCGGTCGAATTCGAAGGTGCCGAGGCACCGCAGATCATCACAACGGTTTGGGCGAACACGAACTCCATGCCCGAAGGCGATTATTCGGTGTATTACGACGGCGAAGGGGAGATCGGATTCGGACTGGACGCGGTCGGAGAGGTCGTCGGAGAGGGACGGATGGTCATGCACCTGAAGCCGCAGGATAACATTGCGTCGATGTTTATTCTCCGGTCCTCCCCGGAGGACCCGATCCGGAACATCCGGATTTATCTGCCCGGCGCGGATCCGGAGGAACTTTTCAATCCGGTTTTTCTCGAAAAATGCGAGCCCTTCGCGGCGATCCGTTTCATGGACTGGGGATCGACCAACAATTCATTTCTGGAGAAATGGGACGACCGCGCGAAGCCCGAGGACATCACGTTCTCGGCCGGAAAGGGCTTTCCCTACGAGTATATGATCGAGTTGGCAAACACGCTTCACAAGGACATCTGGGTCTGCATCCCCCACTTGGCAAACGACGAATACATAAGTGAGATGGCGAAGCTTTTCGGGGAGGGACTCGATCCGGATCTGGAACTTTACGTAGAATATTCAAACGAGATATGGAACTGGATGTTCGATCAGGCGCAGTACCTTCTGAATGAAGGCGATCAGGAGACGGACTGGCCGGAGCGGTGCGTTCCGATTATTGAGAATGCGTTGGATGTTTTCTATGAGAGCTGGCCGGGCGATCCGGCACGGGTGAAGCGGGTTCTCGGCATACAGATCGGTTATTATGACGTCAGCGAGCGGATCGCATTGAATATGCGGGAAGGAAGTTTCGATCTGATCGCGCCGACCGCGTATTTCGGATTTTCCGAGGAGGCGATTTCAGAACTTGAGGCGGCGGGGAGCGACACAGATATGGATTTGATCCGTCGCCTTGCCGGGGAAGCGATCGCCGAGATGGCGAAAGATACTCAAACGATTGCAGATTTGTGTAATCGCCTCGGCGTCGGTATGGTCTATTATGAAGCCGGTCAGCACTTGACGCCCGAACCGTTCGGAAGCGAGCAGGACTATAATCCGGCACTCGTTGATTTTCAACACGATCCGGCGATGTACGACCTTTATATGAGCCTTTTCGAGGAGCTCGAGAAGGTTAAGGTCGAAAAAAACGGCGACACCACGCTCTGTATGCTCTTCAGTCTGACGAGCGCCGACAGCGGACGCTACGGATCCTGGGGATTGCTGACCGATATTTTCGATGAGATCGATTTGGAATATGTCCCGAAATACCGGGCGGTCCAGGACTATATGAGCGAATGAATCGGGACATCAGCGCTCGTCCTTAAGGGCCCGAACATGGGCCTTTATTTTATTGATCGCCCAGTCGTAATGGCTCGGAGAGACGGAGACGGCGTAGCTCCCGAGTGTCGTCGTGCCGGTCCACGAATAGTGCCCCTTCGCGAAAAGCGACTCGTCGGACTCTTTTTCGAGGAGGGCGAGGACCTCGATCATTATAGCGCCTTAAATATGACAACGGGATGTCACATATCCGGGCCGAGGGCGGATTTTCTTCCGAGTCCGGTTTCCCGGGCGTGCGCTTTTCGATAGTGAAGCGGCGTCATGCCGGTGTGCTTCCGGAAGATCTCCGAGAAGTAGCTCTGGCTCGGAAAGGCGAGGACCGAGGCGATCTGCGCCGAGCCGTAATCGGAGTAGGCAAGCATGTTTTTGGCGGTCTCGATTTTCTGCGTTCGGATATATTCGGTGATCGTGACACCGGTCTCCTTCTTGAAAAGCCGCGACAGGTAGGAGGGATCAAGCCCCGTATGATCGGCGAGCTGAGCGACGGTGATCCGTGTATGCAGGTGGTCGTAAATATAGTCGAAACATTTCGCGACCCGTGTGTTGCGGACTCTTCGCTTGCGGAAAAGGCGCATACGTCCCGCGTAATCGAGACATGCGTCGCGGTGCAGGGCTTCGATCTCTGCCGGCGTCTTACTGCGGTCGGCCTTTTGAATGTAGAGGTCGCTCAGACCGTAAGCCTCGGACAGGTCCATACCGCCTTCAATGCAGTAACGCGCGCTCATCGCGATCGTGATGACCACGTGGTACTTGAGGTTCTGAAGTGGGTTGTCGGAGAGCGTCCCGAGGCCTTCCTTTTCGATGATGGAGGGGGACATAAATTCGCGCACCTTATTCATGTCGCCGGTTTTGATCGCGGTGTAGAATGAAAGCTCCGCCGGATAGGACGCTCGAAAAGTACTGTGCTCCCGCCGTACATATTCCTTATAGAAAAGTTCCTGATCCGTTTTCATGGTCCGGCTCCCCTCCTTCGGCGAGAATAACTCCGCGCGTCGGCGCGACTGGTTTCATGCAATGCCAGTATGTCATATAAACGACAGAAATGACAGAAAAAAGATATCATTGCCGCGATTTCTGTGCGATTCTTCAGGTATAGAGAAAAGATATGCGCGGTCGGCGCGGGAGGTCAACATGAAACTTTCACGGGGTGTCAACATCGGCGGATACTTATCGCAGTGTGATCACAGGAAGGAGCATTACGAGAGCTTCTTCGGCGAGGAGGACGTTCGACGGATCAAGAACTGGGGCTTCGATCACTATCGACTGCCCTTTGACTATTCCGTCGTCCAGGGCGAGGA
>JAFGGR010000053.1 GCA_016930475.1 Clostridiales bacterium
CTCGATGATTCGCCCGTCGTTCATCGCGAGCGCCGCCAACAGCTGAGAATCAAAGGGTGTGATGTGCAGTGTTTTTTTCACCGCCTCGAAAACCAGCGCGAACACCTCGGCCGTGATGTCGCGAAGCGAAGCGCTGTCGGCAAGACGAGCGCGCAGTTTTTGGATATGCGCGATAAAATCGGCTCGTTCATACTCCGTAAAATCGTAGATATGAATATCGCGAAGTGCGCGTCGGAAGGGTCGCAAATTATTATTGAGATATCGTTTGCTCACTGTAAAATACTCCGCAGACCGGGAACCGGGATCGATCTCTTGTGTAGTCGATCAGGTCGAGGGCTGTTGTTTTCCCTTGCCCAATGCGGCGATCAGCGCTTTGGTGATGGCCGTGCCGATGACCAGACTGACGGCAATTTCAATAAGCGCATTCGCGGTGATCAGCGTCGCAATAATTACCCACACCGAACCGCCAAACATCTCCTGGACGGACTCGTTATTTCCGAACAGAAGCACCAGAGCTCCTACAAATAGAATCGTGTTCAAAAGAGCCCCGCTTGCGGACGCGACGATATACGGAGCAATTCTTTCCTCCAGTTTCATTACGGCCTTGAAAATCAGAGCGACCAAAAAACCCATCAGAATACGCGGAATAAAGCAAAGAATGAATGTAAAGAAAGGATTGATCGACATCAATGCGGTCCCGAACGGATCCATGCCAAAGCACTGAATAAAACTTGTCGCTCCGAATACCCCGCCCAGGATCGCTCCTGCCGCCGGTCCCAGAAGAATCGCACCGATCACGACGGGGATCATCAAAAACGTGATCGAAACGATACCGATCTTCAAATACCCGAGTGGTGTAAATGCCATAACGATAATAATTGCTGTTAAAACAGCCATCTGAACCATTTGTAAAGTCTTTTTGCTTTGATCGATTTGCATATTGATCCTCCTTGACCGACATATATAGTGAGTTGAGACATTATACTTCGATTTACAAAGAATTTCAAATATTTGTCCGAAAACATTGACATCTCTTTGCATTTCGAATGAAACGGCGTTATGATGATTCGCGGACCATTTCCGGAGCATCGACCGGTGCTCGTGAGGAAGGGCCGCGGATAAACGGAAATCCCAACGAGAGACTTCACGAAAAGAGAAGGGTTCCCGTTGGAGAGGCAAAGGAGACCTTGGGGAGGAATATTATGGATAAGCCCATGCAGTTATTGGTTCTGATATTGAACCAAAAAGAATGCTTAGACGACCTGTTCGATGCTCTTCTGGAAATTGGAGTCAAGGGGGCGACGATGCTGGAAAGCACAGGCATGGCGCACATTGTAGGAGAGGATACGCGCAGTCTGTTCGGGTCCATCCGCATGCTGGTCGACCCGGATCTGGAGTCCAATCGAACGATTTTCATGGCGGTCGACGAGCCGTTGGTCGAAAAGGTCCGGACAACGGTCAGCGAGGTGCTCGGAGGACTGAACAAGCCGGACACCGGCGTACTCTTCGGACTGCCGATCACCTTCTTTGACGGGAAGGTGTCCAAATAATGACCAACGCACTCTTGTATTTGGCGATCATGATCGTCATCGGCTTTATCGGCTCGGCCGTGGCGCACCGGATTCATTTTCCGGCCGTCACCGGATACCTGATCGCCGGTTTGATCCTCGGATTGACCGGACTCATTTCCAAAGATACGCTGGCACATTTTGATATCCTTGCCGACTTGGCGCTCGGCTTCATAGCGCTTTCGATCGGCAGTGAATTTAAATTGGATTTCTTGAAAAAGGTTGGTGCCGCACCGCTGATCATTACAGTTTTCGAGGCATTCGGAGCGGTATTGGTCCTGGATATTCTTTTGATTGCAATCGGTGTTCCGCTTCCGGTCGCTCTTTTGCTCGGCGCCATCGGATCGGCAACCGCGCCGGCGGCGACCTTGATGGTCGTTCGTCAGTACAAGGCCGACGGACCGGTCACGAGAATGCTTCTTCCGGTCGTCGCCATGGACGATGCCGTGGCGCTGATCGCGTTTTCCGTCTCGGCCGCGGTCGCGCAAATGATCGCTTCCGATCATGGGGTTTCCCTCGCGCCGATGCTTTTGCATCCGCTTGTCGAGATCGGAGGTTCATTGATCGTCGGAAGTTTGATCGGTATTCTGGCCGCTCTTTTCCTCCGAAGATTCAAATCCGACGGAGATCGACTCGGACTGGCATTTGCGGTGGTGATGGGCGGAGTCGGACTGTCTACGTTGCTCGGGTTATCCTCGCTTCTGGTTTGTATGATGGCCGGAGCGATGTTTGCGAATCTGAGCAAGCAATCGGTCAAGCTGTTTAAAGTAACGGACGCGGTCACGCCGCCGCTGTTTTTGACCTTTTTTGTCTTGTCCGGCGCGGAATTGGATGTTGGTGTGCTGAAGACCATCGGGTTCATCGGCGTCGTCTATATCATCGGTCGCGTCTTCGGCAAGGTGCTCGGCAGTTACTTCGGGGCCCGAATTGCACGTGCCGAACTCGTTGTTCGAAACAATCTGGGGTTTATGCTCATTCCTCAAGCCGGTGTTGCGATCGGTCTTTCGCTTCTCGCGCTTCGGATCCTACCGGAATACGGCGCAACCATTCGCGCCGTCGTCTTGTGTGCGACCTTGGTCTATGAACTGACCGGTCCGTTGATCACGAAACTTGCGCTGATTCGTGCGGGAGAGATCGAGGATACAAGTATCGGAAAAAAGAAATGCGGGAAAAAAGGTTCGACCTCCAAAGCCGTCGTTTCGACCTCGGAGGCGACGGCTTCGATCATGGCTTCGGATGCGAAGGATCCCGCCGGAGCTTCCGCGAAGAAAGACTCGGGCGGCAAAGGGGAATAGTAAGTAACCGGGGCGAACGAAAACGTCCGGTAAATTACGCAGGCTCGGATGGCTCGGTCGCGCCGACGACGAGACCGCGACGAACGCTGACGCCGTCCGCGATCGCCCACGGCAGGTAGAGAAGAAGCCAGATCAGTATGATCAGCAGGAACAGGGGAACCAGATATCCCGGATTGCCGCAAAGGATCTCGAACAACTCCAACGGAGTATCCTTCGGAGCCTCGCGTAAGAACAGATAATTGCTTCCCAGAAGTTGATTTAGCCCGAAAACAGGCACCGCGAAAATCATCAGGATCCCAAAACATTTCGGCAGATTCTTATAATTCGGACGGAAGCGGTCGCTTACGACCCAAATCACGGGGATCAGTAACAATAGCGAATGGACCGTGACGGAATGAAAATACTGAAAGCTAAAGAACGGATAGATGCCCCAATCCGGGGTTGCCAGAGCGGCCAGCGCTCCGGGCAGGCACAGCGCATACCCAAAGTCCTTCAATAACTGCTTTCCGCTGAAAATAGCCGCAAACTCCATCCAAATGGAAAGGGAACACAAATGAAGCGGGAGCATTTCAACGATGGTGTAATGCCCGATGATCGCCGCCCAAATCCACCGAGAGATCTCCAGAACGGCGGCGCAGACGATAAGGATCCGCTGGACTTTCCCGCTCAGCGATAAGCCTCTCTTTTTTAAGAACAAGGCCACAAACACGATAACGGTCAGTACCGTCAGAAGCCATGCAATATGCGTCGCGCTGAAATTCGGCGTACCGACACCCTCGGGAAGATCGGATGAATGGGTCCAAAACAGTTCAGGCATAACGCACCTCCCGGATTATTCCTTTGGCTCATAATTCGTGTTGTATCCCGGATTCGCATCGGGACGCATCGCGTTGGGGTAGGAAATATCGGCTTGGATGTCCAGAGACATCTGCTTGATTTTTTTGAAAACGGTGTACGGATCAGAAATGTGAAGCAGTGTGCCGGATTGAATGGATCTTCTTAACCCGGATGAGCGAGCGGAGGAAAAGGGCGTCAGACGAACGGAACCGCAATTGCGAAGCTTTTCGATCATACCGACTTGGACACCGGGCGCGCGAACCTCCGAGAATTCTACCAGCTTCACATCGCGACCGATGATCCCGGAAGCGATATAGATCCGTTTATCCGTAATGGCATATTCAATGTATTTCCAGTTGATCGCGCGATAAATCGGGCCGAAAACGGCGAACCACACGGGAGCCAGGTGAAAGAGGAAGAATGGCACCATAAAAGCGGTGGCCATCTCGTTGATCCCGCCCTCGCGCAAAAACACGAAAATGAAGACCGAATCAAACGCGCCCCAAATCAGGGCAAAAAGGTAAACAAAGGGACTTCCGATGACATAAGTGACCTTGTCCGGACGACCTTCCCAGATGATATGCTCGTCGATATCCAACATGGATCGAAGCATGGAACGAACTCCTCTCACAGAGAAACATCGGTCAATAATTGAAAATGATTATATCATAAAACCGATGCGAGAAAAGAAATTCGCACGAGAGTTTGAGCGGAAATAAAATATCTCTGCGGACTCCGAGACGTCAGAACCCCAGATAAAACATATACAGTCCGATCAGCAATACGAGGATGCCGAGTACGATATTGATGACTTTCGCCGCCACGCCGTATTTTTCGCTCGCGGACAACTTGCGGACCCACCCGATGGACGTTCCGGCAATTACGGCGAGGACCCCGTGTCCTACCGAATATAAGAGGAGAAGGAGGATCCCCCAAAGGACGCTTCCTTTTCCGGCGACGATCGCCAAAAGCGCGATCAGGACCGGAGTCGAGCAGGGCGAGGAAAAAACACCGCCCAGGATCCCGGCGATCAATGCGCCGATATAACCGGTCTTCTTGCTTTTCGACAGGAGGTAACTCGAGGGGATCAGGTTGAAGATTCCCCAGATCTGAAGCGCCATCAATACCATCAGAACGCCCAGGAGGAGATACCACCAGGAGGCGGATGTGCCGATCAGGCGGCCGGCCAAGGCGGCAATGACACCGAGGACGGTAAAGGTCACGGCGGTCCCCGCGGCAAAGGTCAAAGACAATCGAAAAGCTTTTCGAGGGTTCGTTTCACCGACGCCGCCGACATAGCCGATGACCAGGGGGATGGACGAGAGCGAACAGGGCGTAAACGAGGTCAATACTCCCGCGAGAACGGCCATAAGGGGCGCCAGCCATATGTTTTGTTCGATCAACGCAGATAAAGAATCCAAAATGTCGGTCATTTTTCCGCCCCCATATCCGAAAGGATGAGATACATCTCTTTTTCGGTCAACATTCCCTGATGAAGGGTCAACGCATGTTCGCCGGTGTCCCGGTGGTTATAGGTGATAAAATCAAGAGTCACACGCTCACTCGGAACATACGGTGTTCCGTCCGCATTGATGATCATTTGGGTCGGGATCAGCTGGATCGGGTATTCTTTTGCTGCGTCGGTATGCTCCCACACGTCAATGTATTTGATGATCGCCTTGCCTTGCATGGCTTCATTGACAGAAATCAGAAAAGGCTTCATGATCCTGCAAGGCTCACAGCCCTCCGAGCCAAAATCAAAAATGATCGGCAATCCGTATGAAGTCAGAGTTTGAAGATCAACGGAGTCCGTTTCAAGCAAAAAATCGTCGTTAATGATCTCCGCAGTCTGATCCGAACCGGCGACGGAAGTCGCGGTCGGCGATTCGGTATCTGTGTTCTTCAGAAACCAAATCGCCGCAACGGCGATCACGATCAGTACGGGAACGATAATTTTTATTGCGATATTTTTATTCATTTATTTTCTCCTTTTGTTCCGAGCAACAGTCTGTGTCGATGGCCGGAATAGTTTTGATCAGTTCGGCGGCAAACAAACAACCGGACCGGTCGATCGAGTAATAAGTCCACTTGCCTTCCCGGCGGGCATATACCAAGCCGGAGTCGCACAAGATTTTCATGTGATAGGAAAGAGAGGACTGCGGAAGGTCAAGAGATTCTTTGATCGCACAGGCACAACGCTCGCAACCTTTTAACAAGCCGAGGATCCGCAGTCTTCGCTCGTCGGCCAACGCATTGAAGATCGCGGCCTGCTTTATATATGAATGCTCCAGACAAACCACCTCACATCCAAAAATCTAGATGTGTAGAGACTACAGAATAAATCCAAAAAAGTCAATATGTTCGTTGGCTTCTTGTGGTAATCATGGGCAGGAAAGATGAACCGCGTTACTACGAGCGAAGCTGCTGCTCTTTGTTGAAAAACGTCCGGTACCCGAGCTGAAGCATCAGAATCACCGACAAGGAGACCGACCCGAAAATCCCGAACATAATGGCGATCTGATACGCGATCGCCGTCGTCGGCAGCGTACCCGACAGGATCTGGCCGGTCATCATTCCGGGAAGAAAGACGATCCCCATCCCGAGCATGGAATTGATCGTCGGCATGATCGCCGCGTCAAAAGTCGAGTTGATAATATCCGCCGAGGCCGCCTGAGGCGTGGCGCCGAGGATCAGGGCCTCCTCGACGGTTTCCTTGCGCACGGTCATGCCCTCTGTCAGCGATTTAACGCCCAGCGAGATGCCGGTCATCGAATTCCCGACGATCATTCCGGCGATCGGAATAAAATACTGCGGGTCGTACCACGGAGAAATGCGAACGACGACCAAC
>JAFGGR010000054.1 GCA_016930475.1 Clostridiales bacterium
ACGGAAGCCCCGTGCTCTCCTTTCCGAAAATCAGATAGAGTTCCCCCGGGATTTCCGCGAAACGAAGGGCGGACGGCGGCTGTTTTCCGTAGCGGGTCAGGTAGAAATACTCTCCGGGATTCTTTTCCGAAAACTCATCATAATTCTTATATACGGTAAACCGGGCGTTCTCGAGATGATTGGATGAATATCGGCCGACGTCCTTCCTAAAGAGGTCAAACCCGATCGGTTCGATGATATGGAGTTCGGTGCCGGTCGCCACACACGTCCGGATAATGTTCCCGGTGTTATGCGGGATCTCCGGCTCGAAAAGCACCACATGGACCGCCATATACAGCCTCCGCTCAGGTCTTGCTCTCCGCGCCGACTTTTTCATCCGGGACGGGGTCCTTGCCGTTTTGCGGTTTGCGCAGTTCATCGATTTGCGAATTCGAGACCGCTTGAGCGATGTTGAGCATATGATCGCCCAGCCGTTCAAAGTCTGTAAGCATTTCCGTGTAAATCACACACGCCTCTCCGTTACAGTCGCCGGCCATCAGACGCTCGATTTGCTTACCGCGGAACTGCGCGGTAATGTCGTCCATCTCCTGCTCGGTTTCTTGCATTTGCGCGAGTAATTCCTCAACAGACCGATCATTGGTCGCATACAAGAGATCCAGCGCTTCCAGGCACATGTCCCGCATAATGTCGACCTCGGCCTGTGCCTTATCGGATAGCTTCAGTCCTTTGCTTTCCAATAAGTTGGCGTAGCCCGCGATATTGATCGCGTGGTCCCCGATCCGCTCAATGTTGCCCGTGATCTTAAAATAGGCGTTGATGGCGACCGATTCGGTCTCGGTCATTTCCATCGCGATCATGTGGGAGATGAAATACGATATCTCCTTGTTGAGATAGTCGATATAATCCTCAACGCGCTCCACCTCGATCTGGAGCTTCTCGCTGTTGGATTTGACCGCCCGAAAGCTTCTTTCGATGTTGTCCCGGGCCATCCCGAGCATCCTCTCGATCTCCAGACGGAGTTGGATGATAAAAATGGCGATCGACCCGATCGGATATTCATTTTTCAGGATCGCGCGATCCAGATAGCGAAGATGCTGGCCCTCCTCGAGCTCGCCCGGTCGATCGGGCAATATGCGGCTTACAAATCGAACCAGGAGCTTACCGAAAGGAAGGAGCAGAAGCATCGTTCCGATGTTGAAGAACAGATGAAAATTCGCGATCTGCGCGACGGATCGATCCGGGGTCAGTCGCATGAACAGCCCCTCGATATCCGTCAGTCGAACCAATATGAAAAAGGCGGCTGTTCCGATAAGATTGAACGTCAAGTGGATCAGAGCCGCGCGCTTGGCGTTCCGACTCGAACCCATTGACGCGATCAATGCGGTCACGCAGGTTCCGATATTCTGTCCGAACAGCACGTAAACCGCATTCGGAAGTCCGATCAGGCCGCTGGCCGCCAAAGCCTGCAAGATACCCACCGAGGCCGATGAAGATTGAATCACCGCCGTGAAAAGCGCACCGACCAATATACCCAGAAACGGATTCCCGAACTGAGTCATCAACTCTAAAAAAGCAGCGTCGTCTCTTAACGGAGACATCGACTGGCTCATCATCGTCATCCCGATAAAAAGGATGCCCAACCCGGCGATGATCTGGCCGGCGTGATGAATCTTCTTGGAGCGCAGGAACACAATAAAAACGACGCCGAGCAATGCAAGTATCGGTGCGAGTTTGCCGACATCCAAAGCGATCAACTGGCTGGTGATATTCGTTCCGATATTGGCGCCCATGATGATCCAGGTCGCCTGGATCAGTGTCATGATGCCGGCGTTCACGAATCCAACCACCATCACAGTGGTTGCTGAAGACGATTGGACCGCCGCCGTGATACCGGTCCCGACGAGCACGCCGAGGAATCGGTTCGAGGTCAGCCGCTCCAGGATTTTCTTGAGCTTATCGCCCGCGATCGCCTCGAGCCCACTGCTCATCATGCTCATTCCGTAAAGAAAGAGCGCGAGACCACCGATCAGCTTCAGAACATTTTCAAATCCCATGGATCATCCTCATGTAAATATCAACGCCAAAACGCTCGAAAAAAAGCGTTCACCGCAAATTCTACATAATTTTCACGCGGCTGTCAAAGCTAATCTATTCCTTACTCTTTCGGCCGGGCGGACACTTAGACGGTGATCTATGTATCGCTTCTTTTCCGCCCTTCAAAGGTTCCGTCCCGGGTTTTCGAAACCCGTAAAAAGCGGCGGCAAGCGGGACATATCCCATTCTTCTTAACTCCTCATACGGGAGATTTTTATAGTTCTTCTTAGTGTGCCGTCCGGAATCGAGATAACGGATCATCTCCTGCATATACGCGTCGATTTCCCGGAGATCTTCGGCGTCGCTGATAAGCGGAAAATACCACCGACTCCACGTCAACTCGTCATCCTTCGCGCCGCTTCCGTAAAATTTGAATTGAAACTTCCGGATCAACGCACGGACAGCCCGCTCCGTTGATGCTTCCTTGCGGATCTTCCAACGGTAAAGCTTGCGCGCGGCTCTGGATATCTTTCCTTTCATTTTGCGAACGGACCCGAAAGAAAGGCCCACCCGACCCTCCCGGTAGGATAGACCGAGAAACTCCCACGACTGCCCGGGCGGGACGATGGCGGACTTCTCTTCATTCCTTAATAACCCGCGCTTTCCGAGCTCCGTCTCGATTTTTTGCCACAGCGCATCGGCCTTCTCCGGCGCGCAGAAGAAGATTATATCATCCGAGTAGCGCACGTATACCAGTGCCCAACCTTCGGCCATTCGGTCGAATTCCGTCAGATAGAGATTAGCCAGAAGCGGAGACAGCGGCATGCCGGCCATGACGCCCTTGCTGTCGTCGCAGATGATGCGGCCTTTTTCGAGGACCTCGGTTTTACGGAGCATTTGAGCCAACGACGCGGCCAGGTCGGGCTCATCGGGGAGTGCCGCCTTCAGTATGCGGGTCATTTGTTCGATCGGGATACTATTAAAGTAATTCTTTATATCGATTCGTATACATGTGTATTCGGGGCGGTATCGTTGGATCACCGACCGAAAAGCGCCGTGGATCGAAAACCCCGGGCGGAAAGCAAGACAACTCGGAGAAAGTCCGATGTCCGTCCTGGCGAGACAATAGTGTACCGATTTGAGCATGAGCCGGTCCGCCAGAGGGTATACGTAGATCACTCGCTTTTTATCACTGCCGAGCTTTTGGATCTGTACGCGTTCCGGCAATGCCGGCTCGTACTCCCCCTCACAAAACGCGCGTGCCTTCTCCAACAAATCAGGAACGGACGGGTATTCGACTTCTTCCGAAAGCATGGAATAGCGCCGCCTCTGCTTTTCCTTTTCGATTTCGTTTTCGAGAAAGACCGCGATGTCCCCGTCGAAAAGCATCTCTTTGATTTTCACGTGTCTGACCTCTTTCAAACGGCGAGGTAGGGAAAAGCCTTCGAAGCATCGCCATAACGCGCCGTCTTCGAAGGCTGATGATCGGGAGTCTTGCGGCTGTAAGAATTTATGTGAAATTGCTGTAAGCAATACCGGAGTGAACCCGAACGCCCTACCTCCAAAGTCATTTCCGGTTCGGGCTTCCTCCCGTCGGAGGAACAACGAACGTTGTATCTCTGCCGCAAACACTCTTCGTCCCAACCCGATTATACCATCTTACCGGGAAGAATGCATCGAATCACCCCGTTCCCGGGTAAGGTCCCGGACGGCTGACATGCCTGATTCAATCGTTACGGTTTCGTACGGCCATTCTGTGATTGGACGGCTAATCCACCTTAGTCAACCGTTACGGTTTCGTACGTCCAATCACGAATGCCGCCGAAATCATAGACGTTCAAGTAACCCATGTCAAAGAGCTTTGCCGCCGCATGCGCGCTTCGGTTGCCGCTCCTGCAGTACAATAGCAGGACCTGGTCCTTATCGGGCAGTAATTCCGGAGCCAGCTCCTCAATGGATCCTACCGGTACCAGAACGGCACCATCAATGTGACCGGCGTTATACTCGCTTTGCTCCCGCACGTCCACGATAATATACGATTCCAGCGTGTCCATCATCGTCTTTGCTTCTTTGGCCGTTATGACTCGAACGGGATTCTGCTCTTCGATCGAATCTGTCGCGCCGCTCGTTACGTCCGTTTCTTCTGCTTCTCCGGACTTTGCCGACGTGACCGAAGCATCCTTCATCGTGACGTCCCGGCAGGAAGCGGCGAATAAGAGAATTGCCGACAGAAGGACTGCTGTGATCATGATGAATATTTTCCTCATACGCGACGCTCCTTTCCTCGTTCGGATCCGAATTTCTTACACTCATTATAGCGTGTCAGCAACGCGAAAAGAAACCAGTATCCATTGCCATCGATGATCTTTTCGCTGAGAACCTTTGAAAACCGAACCAAATTATTTGTGCAAACTGCACAGCGAATCGTTCTTTTCTTCTCAGACGACCTTGACTTGCCCCTGTTCGGGATTTATACTTTTTATGTACTCGTGCTCGAGAACGGAACGTTTCGCTGTGTTGGGATAAGATATTTTCCACCCACGGAGCAAGCACGGGTATGAACACCAGTCGATATTCATATCGATATAATTTTCGTTTCGGAAGGGGGGATTTTTCGGCGTAATTTCTGTCTGTTATCCATTTACCATTACCAACGCTTAATGCTAAAGGAGTGTGCAAAATGAAAACTACCAAGAAAATCCTGGTCCTTCTGGTTGCGATCGCCCTTTTCGCGTCCATCTTCACGATGGCCGGATGCGATGCCCTCAGTGGAAAGACGAAGATCGGCGTTGCGATGCCGACCAAATCCCTTCAGCGCTGGAATCAAGACGGTTCCAACATGGAAGCCAAGCTGAAAGAAGCCGGCTATGATGTCGACCTTCAGTACGCAAACGACGATCCTGCATTGCAGATTACTCAAATCGAGGGCATGATCACCAATGGTTGTAAGGTTCTCGTTATCGCTTCCATCGACGGTAGCGCCTTGGGTCCGGTTCTCGCGACCGCTAAGGACAAGAAGATCAAGGTCATCGCTTATGACCGTCTCCTGATGAACACCGATGCCTGCGATTATTACGCGACCTTTGACAACTACATGGTCGGAACCATTCAGGGCCAGTACATTGAGACGACTCTCGGTCTGGCAAGCGCCGGTGACAAGGTCTATAACCTGGAAATGTTTGCCGGTTCCCCGGACGACAATAATGCCCGTTTCTTCTTCCAGGGTGCCTATGATGTCCTCAAGCCGTATATCGACGCCGGAACATTGAATATCGTTTCCGGAATGACCGCGTTTGAAGATATCGCCATCCCCGGTTGGAAGACCGAGTCCGCCCAAGCCAAGATGGATGACCGTCTTTCCGCTTTCTATGCGGACGGCACGAAGCTCGACGTCGTTCTCTCCCCGAACGATTCTCTCGCTCTGGGTATCGCGAACTCGCTGACCGCCGCCGGCTTTGAAGTCGGAGTGGACTTCCCGATCATCACCGGTCAGGACTGCGACAAGGCGAACATGAAGAATGTTCTCGCCGGCAAGCAATCCATGTCCATCTTCAAGGATACCCGCGACCTGGCAGATCAGGTTGTCAAGATGGTCAAGGCGATCGTCGAAGGCAAAGAAGTTGAAGTGAACGACACCAAGACCTACGACAACGGTGTTATGATCGTTCCTTCCTTCCTCTGTGTACCGAAATATGCCGACAAGAACAATTACAAAGAGCTATTGATCGACTCCGGTTACTATACCGAGGCTGATTTGGCGTAATTCTGATGCAGAAAGGTTTTTTAACCTGCTGCTGACTTGATTCGCACGGTTAACGGGGCAGGTATGAATTTCTGGTAACAACTGGTTTCATACCTGCCCCTGTGTGCGAAAAGCGATTATTTAGGGGGGTGTGTTTCTCTTGGCCAAGGCATTGCTTGAGATGATTAATATCACTAAGTTGTTTCCGGGAGTCAAAGCTCTGGATAACGTGAATCTTTCCGTTCGAGACGGAGAAATTCACGCTTTGGTCGGAGAGAACGGTGCCGGAAAATCGACATTAATGAATGTCCTGAGCGGAATTTATCCCTTCGGCACTTATAGCGGCGATGTCTTTTTCGATGGAGAAGAGTGCCGCTACAAGACGATTCGGGATAGCGAGAAGCACGGGATCGTCATCATTCACCAGGAACTGGCTCTCGTCCCTTATCTCACGATCGGGGAGAATATTTTTCTCGGAAACGAGCAACATAAGATCGGATTCATCGGATGGGACGCAACGTTCCATAGAGCGGATGAGCTCCTCCGGAAGGTTGGACTTTCGGATTCTTCCAGAACATTAGTCAAGGATATCGGTGTCGGAAAACAACAATTGGTCGAGATCGCCAAAGCGCTCGGAAAGAATGTTCGTTTGCTGATTTTGGATGAGCCGACGGCTTCTCTGAACGACGTGGATTCCAGAAAACTTCTGGATCTGCTTCTTGAACTCAAGAAGACCGGAATTACTTCGATTATTATCTCCCATAAGTTGGGAGAAGTACAATATGTTGCGGACAGGATCACTTTGTTGCGCGACGGAACCACTATTGAGACACTCGATAAAAACACGGACGAAATCACAGAGCCCCGTATCGTTCAGGGAATGGTCGGAAGAGAGATGAAGGACCGTTTCCCGAAAAGGACGCCCAACATCGGAGAAGAGTTTTTTCGGGTGACCGGATGGACCGTCAAACATCCGATTTTTACCGAAAGAACCGTCGTCAATAACGCTTCGATCTCCGTTCGCCGTGGGGAGATCGTCGGTCTGGCGGGCTTGATGGGTGCCGGACGAACCGAATTCGCTCAGAGCATTTTCGGCAGGGCATATGGTACGTATGTTTCCGGAGATATCATCAAGGACGGCCAGCCGCTTGTGATCCACGACGTTTCCAAGGCGATCCAGAGTGGAATTGCCTATGTCACCGAGGATCGGAAGGGTGACGGACTGGTTCTTCCGGAGACGATATGCAAGAATATTTCCTTGGCGCGCTTGCGCAAGATCAGCCGGAACGGATTTCTCGACAAGGATCTTGAGAAGAGGTACGCCACGGAGTACAAGGACAAATTAAGCATCAAGACACCCAGCGTGGACCAGCTCGTGGGAAACCTTTCCGGAGGAAACCAGCAGAAGGTCCTGGTCAGCAAATGGATGTTTACCGACTCGGATATTATGTTCCTGGACGAGCCCACACGAGGTATCGACGTCGGTGCCAAGTATGAGATATACACCATCATGAATGCTCTGGCCGCCAGCGGCAGGGGGGTCGTAATGATTTCTTCGGACATGCAGGAAATTCTGGGCATGTGTGATCGCATCTACGTGATGTACGAAGGAAGGATCATCGGCGAGCTGAAACGCGAGGACGCTTCCCAGGAAGTGATTATGAGTATGATATTAACCGCAAGTAAAGGAGCGTAATCGTTATGAGAGAGCAGAAAATTCCGGAAACGAATGAAGAAATCGCATTTGAGGAAATGGGTTTTGATTTTCCGATCACACCGACTCCCGAAGAGCTCGATAAAATGTCTTCGGAAGAAGCCAAGACCGCTGCAGCACGAGCCTCGGCAACAATGAAAGAATACTTCGAGAGTCTCGAAAAGTCGAAGCGTAATGCAGCTCGCAGACTGTACCGGCGAAAATCCGACCAAGAGTTGAAGGGATACATCGCCGGATTACCGGTGCCCCCTGCATTTCCGACTCAAGACGAATTAGAGGCTATTCCCCGAAAGGACAGAAAAGAAAACCGCAATAAAATATTCAATGAACGCGTCGAATTTTTTAGTTCATTACCGCCTCTACAAGCTAAACGAATTCGCGCGATCGAGAATCAGGCGAAATTCAACCAAAGAACGACCGTTGTCGGAAACGCTCTGAAGAAATACTCCATGTTGGTCGCCTTGATCCTGATCATGACCCTTTTCACCATCATGACGAGCGGCCGCTTGCTTCTTCCGATGAATCTTTCCAACCTGGTGTTCCAGAACGCCTACGTCGTTATTATGGCCGTCGGTATGCTTCTTTGTATCTTGACCGGCGGTAACATTGACCTTTCCGTCGGATCCGTCGTCGGATTCATCGCCGGTATCGCCGGTTGGTTGATGATTTTGAACCATGTTCCTGTATTGCCGTCCATCCTCATCTGCCTGTTTGTCGGCATCCTGATCGGATTCTGGCACGGCTTCTGGATCGCTTATATCGGAATTCCCCCGTTTATTGCAACACTTGCCGGAATGCTTATTTTCAGGGGCTTGACTCTATTCGTTCTTCGAGGAGGCGAGACAGTCAACAAATTCCCCCGTGGTTTTATGATGCTGTCGACCGGTCATGTTCCCGATTTCTTCCCGATCTTTCCGGAATTCAATCTGACCTGCCTGTTGATCGGAATTCTTTCGGTAGCCATCTTCCTGTTTTTCCGTTTCTTTGGTCGAGCGCGTAAAAAGTCCAAAGGATACAAGGTCGGAAGTGCTCTTTCTTTCAATATCGTCAACATCGTCATCGCCATCGCCGTGATCGCGTTCACGACTCAACTGGCACGGTACAAAGGCCTCCCGACCGTTACCTTCGTCCTCATGATCATCATCATTATTTACACGATCCTGACCAGTATGACAGTTCCCGGCAGATACCTGTACGCCCTCGGAGGAAACCCGAAGGCCGCTAAGCTCTCAGGAATCGACACCAAGAAGGTCATGTTCCTGGCCTACACAAACATGGCTTTTCTGGCGGCTGTCGCAGGACTGGTTTTTGCCGCTCGACTGGATGCCGCGATCCCTTCCGCCGGAGACGGCTTCGAACTCGACGCGATCGGTTCATGCTTTATCGGAGGCGCATCCGCATACGGCGGTATCGGAACCGTCGGCGGTGTCTTGATCGGCGCGATTTTCATGGGTGTCATGAACAACGGAATGAACCTATTCGGTATTCAGACCGATCTCCAACAAGTCGTGAAGGGCTTGGTTCTCCTGCTCGCCGTCGCCTTCGACGTCGTATCCAAGAGAAAGTCCAGATAAGCGCTTGATTGGCAGTCGAATGCTTACCGCAAAGTTTATCGTTTTTTCGAGGAGGAAGTCCGGGACACGAATGAGTCTGATGATCTACGGGGTAAGCAGATGACTTCGATCAAAAAAATCGCGGAGATCGCCGGAGTGTCCCGAGGCACGGTTGATCGTGCGCTCAACAACCGCGGCGAAGTGAATGAA
>JAFGGR010000006.1 GCA_016930475.1 Clostridiales bacterium
GGGCGGAATCGGCAGCCCGGCCCGAATATAGAACTCGTCGGCCGCGTAGAAGAGTCTTCTCCCGAGCGTCCGCTTGAATTCGCGTTGTTTGCGGTGAACGTATTCGAGAACTGCTGTCGCGGTATCCCGATCGTATGGGCGGAGGTCCGGAAGGCCGTTTGCGTCGCGGTACCGGGTCAATCCGACGGGGACCACGGCGACGGACAGAAGCGAATCGCCCAGTTCAAGCAGATCTGACATCGTCCGCTCCAATGCCGGTCCGTCGTTGATGCCCGGACAGAGCACGATCTGACAATTGAGAAGAATACCGCTTGCCGCGGCCTTCTTCAGTCTTTCCGTCACGTTTCCGGCAAAACGGTTACGCATCATACTTATCCGCAGTTCCGGGTCGGTCGCATGGACCGATACATTGAGCGGAGACAGCCGGTATGAAAGGAGCCGTGCATACTCATCGTCGTCGATATTCGTCAGCGTGATGAAATTTCCGTCCATAAAGCAAAGCCGGGGGTCGTCGTCCTTGAAATAAAGTGTCGGCCGCATCCCCTTCGGTAGTTGGTCGATAAAGCAAAACACACACCGGTTCGAACAGGCCTTCGGCCGGTCCAAAAGCGGCTCGCAAAAAACCAGACCCAGCTCTTCGTCTTCGTCCTTCTCGACCTCAACCGTGCTTCGGGTCCCGTCCTCGTGCTCCAATTCAAGAGTCAAGCGTGCGCTCAACTCGCGCAGGCGATAATCGAAGACATCTGCGACCTCCCTTCCGTCGATGGAAAGGAGGATATCGCCGGACACCGCGCCGATTTCTTCGGCCAGGCTATCCGGGATGACACATTCGATCCTGCGGCTATGCTGGTTTTTTCGAGTCAAAATCTCTACTCCTTAACAAAAAAACAGTGCGTTTCACCCGCTGAGGTTCCCGCACTGTTGTTCGATCGATAAGCCCCTACGGCCGATCAGGCCGTCTCGTCCTGCTTGACAACTTCTTTGCCATACAGATATCCGCAAGTCTTACATACCTTGCCGCGTAACATCAGCGTGTGGCACTGAGGGCACTTGACCAGTCCGGGCAAGCTCAGCTTCCACAAGCTCTTATGCCGGGATGTCCTTGCCTTGGACCATTTACGTTTCGGATGTGCCATATCAATACCTCCATATATTACCGGCCGGATATCCCTCCGACCCAACATACCGCAATGCTCAGCTACTCTGAGGCGCGAATGATATTATCGTATACACACGGGGGCTTTGTCAAGTCATCTGCCGGGATTTCTCCGATACTTTTTTAATAAAACAGAGTCTTTTTCGCGATAACGGAGTGAAAAGCGCCCAAAGACCGTCATTATCGGACCGTATGACCACACCGCCCGGGACCGTTATTTCTCTCCGGCCTCGAAAACGGAGATGACCAGCGTGTTATGGATCGGCTCCTGTCCGTCGTTAAGCAGATCGTATCGGAGCACGGTCTCGCCGAACCCTTCCCCGGGGACCGCGAGATGATGCGTGAAGATCTCCGTCTCGAAACAACCCTCGACCGTTCTCAGTTCCCCTCGCGTCCGGGCACCCTCACAGAATGCCATCCTCGAGATATGGTTCGAAAAACGCTCCACTTCCAGTACGCCGGTCGCCATGTCGTAGGTCAACGCGTACTTCACGCCGAGTGCCTCTCCCTCGCCGGCAGGTTGAATCCAACTGATCCGCAGACGCCCTTCCTCTATAAGGGATTCTCCGATCCCTTCACTGCCCGATCCCTCGAACAAGTCACTCTTGATCCGTACGGATACTTTCATCTTTGCCCCCTAAACAAACTTGTCCGTTGTGACATAGCGAGTGCCCGACGGCCTTCCCCCACCCAAAAACGGCGCCGCCCGGTGCTCGAACATTTCCGGATCGTCGCTCGTAAAGAAGCAATGACACGGGGGATCCGCCGCCGACCGATCCAGTTCGGAATCGATAAGCGTCTTCTTGATCCTTCCCGCCACACTGGCCCCGGAATCGATAAGTCGGGTCCCGGGCCCCATCACGTCGCTGATGACCTCTTTCAGCAGAGGATAGTGCGTACAGCCGAGGACCAGCACGTCGACGCCCGAGTCCCGGAGCCCGGACAGATAATCTTCCGCGATCATACGGGTCGCGGGACTGTTCCAGTACCCCTCCTCGGCCAGCGATACAAAAAGAGGACACGCCACCTGTTCGATCGACAGAGCGGCAAGTTCCTCCCGACGCTCTCCGGCCGCGGTCAGTCGGTTGGCCGCTGCGAGAACCTCCTCGCGATACAGCCCGCTTCCAACGGTCGCGCGCGTCGCGATGATACCGATCCGCCCGTTCCGGGTCTCGCGGACCGCCTGTTCGGCTCCGGGTGAGATCACCTCGATCACCGGCACGCCCGAGTGTCGCCGGACTTCCTCATGGGCATGCGCTCCGGCTGAACTGCAGGCAATGACGATCATTTTAACGTTTTGGCTTAATAGAAAATGCATATTCTGAACCGAATACTGCACGATAGTATCGTGTGACTTGGTGCCGTAGGGAGCCCGACCGTTGTCGCCGAAGTAAATCGTGCTCTCATTCGGAAGCGCTTTCCATATCTCGCGCAAAACGGTCAATCCGCCGATACCGGAATCAAATACCCCGATCGGGCGGTTTCTGACCTCTTCGTTGGGAGATGAAAATTTTGCGTCGGCCATACTGTACTCCTTTTTAATAACCTCTAAAGAATACTGTAACACTTTTGCCGTTTGATAGTAAACCGTTTCGCGGACCACTTTTTGAGCGGTGCTTTTCGAGAGACGACCTGACCGCCTCTCTTTCGAAAAGCACCCTCCCGCAAACACGGCTCTTTTTTTCCGCTCCGGCATTTGGTAGTATTAGGCATACGATTTGACCCGTCGAGGAGGACTTTCCGATGAAAAGCTTTACCGTATCTCCCGACTTGTCGGGCAAGAAGGTCGTTCGCGCTTCGCTTCTGGCTTTTCCGGGATTAAGCGCTCCGACCCTCCATAAGGCACTTCGAAGCCGTGACATCCGGCTCAACGGACGCCGTATCACGACCGATGTCGCGCTTGCCGAGGGCGATATCGTCGAACTGTGGCTCCCCGACGCCAGCTTTGAGGACACCCAACCGGCCGCGACGGGCGGCTATGACGACTACCGGATCGTTTTCGAGACCGATCAACTACTTCTTGTCAATAAACGCCCGGGCCTTTCGGTCCATCCGGGCAAGGGCGAATCCGGGAACACCCTGATCGAGATCATTCGCAGAGATCAACACAACAGCGGGATGGACCTGTGCCACCGGATCGATATGAACACCGGCGGGCTTTTGCTCCTCGCTAAGAACAAGGACAGCCTCGAGCAGGCGATCCGGCTGTTTCACGAGGATCGGATCACCAAGCGTTACCGTTGCCTCGTCCGCGGCGTTCCCGAGACGGGCACGCCCTGCGTTTGTACGGACGATGCGCTGATGAAGGAACTCTCCGCCTGGCTCGAAAAGCCTGCCCGAGGCAATGTATTCATCCATGACGAGCCCGGACCGGACGACCTTCCGATCACGACCCGCTATCGGGTGCTTCGCGTTTTTAAGAAGGCGGGACCTGACGGCGAGAGCGTTTCCGAGTTGGAGGTCGAGCTGGTCACCGGCCGGACTCATCAGATCCGCGCGCATTTGGCGCACCTCGGCCACCCGATCCTCGGGGACGGCAATTACGGCAGAAACAGTTACAACCGTTTTTTCAAGGCGGAGAGCGGCGGATTTTTGAAGCGTCAGCAGTTGTTCGCGTCGTCACTCATTTTTTCGAAGATCCCGCGCGACAATGTCCATTACGGACTATCCGGCCGCACATTTTCGATCGAGCCGATGTATGATATCGTTCCGGAGTGATCGTCGATAACAAAGCAAAACGTTACGGCCGAAATTTTCCTTCACGAAAGCATTTTTTTCTTATATAATCCACATAAGCAATACTATGTTTTACTAAATTAATGCTCGGTTTTCACGGCCGACCGTCCGCTGAGGCATTATTCCATCCGGAGGCTTCGTATATTCAGTATGGATGATATCACCTATGAGATCGTGACCGGAACACCGCTTTCGGAAACCGCACCCAATTTTTTTACCGGAAATATCAACGGATTATTGGTGACCGTGGAGCATATATCGGTAAGGGGATTGATCGAGATCCGCATCGGCGCGAGCGGTCTGTCGGACGACGAGATGACCCAGGTGTGTCAGTATTTCAGGGACTATATCGACAGCCGCAAATCCCATCTTCAAATCGACGACTATTCCATCTGCATTCTGCTCCAGACCGAGCAGAACTGGCGTTTCCGCTTCACCCGGATTCTGGAGATCATCGAAACGATCGGCTTTGATATGAATATCAGCAGTGGGTGCTATCTTTGCGGCGAGACCGGCGACGACATTCGCCCTTACGAGATCGAGAGTCTCCGCGCTTTCCTTTGCCCGTCCTGCGCCAAAAAAACCGCGGATGACCTTTGCGCGAACCTTCAGGAGAAGACGGCAAACAATCGATTTACACAATATGCGACGACCGATATCGGCGAAACGGAGCTGTATCTTCCCGGCGCGATCGCGGCCATAGTCGGCGCTTTATCCGGGATGGTCATCTGGTTTCTCCTGTCACTTCTTCCGTTCGGATATCTTCCGGCCGGCATCGGTCTGGCATTTTGTATTTTTTACGCGTACCGTAAATTCGCCCTGACCATGAAAGTGCGCGGCTTATTCATATGTCTGGGAATTCTGTTTGTTGCGATGTTTTTCGGGTTTGCGATCACTCTTACACCCCAGATCGTTTCTTCGATCAACGCGGCAAGCGGCGAAGAGACGATCGGTATCGGCAGAGTATTCTTCGCCTATCTCGGTTACGTACGGCACCCGGATGTCGACGGCTTCGTATTCACGAACCTCATCTTAGGCATAGTCGGCGCCGGCGTTACCGTGATTGCGTTTGTTTTTTCAGCAGCGCGGAGCAACGCATAGGAACAAATCGGAGAACGGCTTGATTCATAACAAGGTCAGGCGTTATCGATCCGTTTCATCGTCTCGGTGATCGCATCTTCAGGCGTCATCTCAAGGACTTCTTCGCCGCCTCGTAGTTTAAACTCCACTTTGCCCTCGGCCGCCTTGCGTCCGACAGTGATGCGGATCGGGATGCCGATCAGGTCGGCGTCTTTGAACTTAACACCGGGGCGTTCATCGCGGTCGTCCAAGAGCACTTCGATCCCCTTCGCCTGCAGTTTCTCGTGAATATCAAGCGCCAGTGCGTTGATCGTCTCGTCCGTTGAGTTCGTCGGAACGACGATTGCCGTGTACGGCGCGACCGCGATCGGCCAGATGATGCCGTCCTTGTCATAGTGCTGTTCGATAACCGCCGCGAGAGTACGACCGATTCCGATGCCGTAGCACCCCATGATCATCGGATGTTCCGTCCCGTTGCTGTCCAGAAAATTACAGCCGAGCGCCTCGGAATACTTCGTTCCGAGTTTGAAAATATGTCCGACCTCGATCCCTCTGCACATGGAAAGCGGCGCCCCGCAATCGGGGCACGGGTCGCCCTCGACGGCATTCCGGATATCGGTCGTACGTGTGGGCGTAAAGTCGCGCCCGAAATTCACGTTCTTCAGGTGGAAGTCGGTCTCGTTGGCACCGACGACGAAGTTAAGCATTCCTTCGATCTCCAGGTCCGCGATGACGGGGACGGATTCCTGAATTCCGATCGGCCCCGCGAAACCGACCGCCGCGCCTGTGACACGCTCAACGTCGGCCGGTCCGGCCATCGCCAGTTCAGTCGCGTCGAAAAGGTTCTTGAGTTTGATCTCGTTGACCTCACGGTCTCCGCGTACCATGGCGGCGACGATCTTGCCGTCGATATTATAGAGAAGAGTTTTTGCAAATTCGGTCGGAGGCAAGCCCAGAAAATCCATCAGCTCCTCGATTGTCTTGAAATTCGGGGTATGGACCTTCTCGACATCCTTCATCGATTCTTTCTCGATCGGTCCGGGCGCCGGACAGGGTGCTTTCTCCCGGTTCGCCGCAAAGGAGCACGCCGTGCAGTAAGCGATGGCGTCCTCGCCGACGTCGGACTTGACCATGAACTCCTGCGAGCCGGATCCGCCCATCGCGCCGGAGTCGGCGTGCACGAGGATATAGTCCAGTCCGCACCGGTCGAAGATCCGGCAGTACGCCTGATACATCGCCTGGTAGGACCGGTCGAGTCCCTGCTCATCCGCGTCGAAACTGTAGGCGTCTTTCATCACGAACTCCCGGGCGCGCATGACGCCGAAGCGCGGCCTCTGTTCGTCGCGATACTTGTGCTGGATCTGATATAACGTGATCGGCAGTTGCCGATATGAGCGGACATAGTCACGGACGGTCTCGGTAAAGGGTTCCTCATGCGTCGGTCCGAGGCAGAAGTCCCGGCCGCCTCGATCCGTCAGACGGAACATATCGGGGCCGAATTTTTCCCATCTTCCGGAGGCCATGTAGACCTCGGCGGGCAAGACCGCGGGCATGATCAGCTCCTGGGCTCCCGCACGGTCCATCTCCTCGCGAACAATGTTTTCGACCTTTCGAAAAGCGCGGTGTCCCATCGGCAGGAAAGAATAGATCCCCGACGCGACTTTTCGCATCAGGCCGGCACGGAGCATCAGCTGATGGCTGACGATCTCGGCGTCCGCGGGCACTTCCCTCTGAGTCGGCATAAACATTCCCGAAATGCGCATATGTGGGTAAACTCCCTTTATCTCTTGATTTTGGATATTGAAAGTATACGTTTTCGATTCGTCCGTGTCAACGAAACGACAAGGAAACGCAGATTGCGAAATCGCGTCATAAACCGGGCGAAAGCGCTTGCGGGAGTGCGCGTATAGCATCAAATATCGCATTTGTGATAAACTGGGGAAAGTGATTTTACACGAGGTATAAAATGGAACCCTATAAGCTTGCTACATCCGGCTATCGCAGTCAGAAATTCACGATGTCGTTTTTCAAAGCGAACACCGTTTCCTTGATCTACCCGCTTCCTCTGGTGGCACTTTTTCTGCTCATCGCCGCATCCGTCGAAAACTTTCGGGCCGGTCAGCCGGTCACCGGGAGCGAGGCAATCGTTCAAAGCGCCGGGCGGTCCGGCATGAGTGACCTGTTGATCCCTTTTCTGATTTACGCGCTTCTGCTTTTTGGAATGGTCGTTCTCCACGAGCTGACGCATGCGTTATTCTTCCTTCGCAGTTGTGAAAACGGATGGAAAAGCATCAAATTCGGGATCAAGTCACTCACTCCCTACTTCCATTGCAGTGAGGCGGTCAAGGTCTCCGTTGTCCGTCGGAGTTGTCTGGCCCCGTTGTGGGTGCTCACTCTGCCGCTGGCCGTTTTGTCCCTGATCACCGGAAATTTTGTGCTTTATCTTCTGACGATCGTCATGCTTTTCGGTTCCGGAGCCGATCTCTGGGTCGCGCTTAAGCTGAGCAAATTCAACGGAAAAACCTGCTACGCACTGGACATGGAAAACGAAGTCGGTATAACGGTATTCGTGCCGGACGGAAATGCCGTTACGGCAGACTCAAATCCCGGCGCACCGGACGCAAATGCCGATACGGCAGACGCTCGATCGTCTGAGGCCGACAAATGAAAAAACACCTTTCTCCGGATTCCGGCCGACATACGGACACGGATCAGAGCGATCCGAAGCCCTCCGTCGAGATTCGAGAAGGTCCGTCGATCACTGTCGCGCGCGTCTCTGATTCACCCGCGCCCGGAATGTCCGCCAAGAAATTTTCGCGCAAGAAGTATTTCTGGCTGTTGGCTTTGATTCCGGTCGTTCTTGTCGTTGCGGCGGTGGCGGTGTACGCTCATTTTCGAGACACCTACAAGAAAACGGTCTTCGTCGAGCAAAGTTACGTGGACTCATGGGATCAATTTACCGATCCGAACTTTTTGCCTTCGACGGATTCTGCCGGGATCGTCGTGACTCCGCCTCCCGAGGCAACGCCTTTGCCGACACCGACGGATATCCCCGTCGAACCCCCGGATCTCAATGACGTAGATACCCGGAACGACCCGATCATCAAGAAGGAGCGTATCGACCCGGCCGTCGAGAATTTCCTGATTATCGGAATTGACGGAGCCGACGTCGATAACGAGGGGCATCGCTCGGACACGATGCTGATCGTCAGCATCAACGGGGATACCCAGAAGGTAAAGCTCGTGTCGATTATGCGCGATATCTGGACCTATTTCCCGAACACTAATTCGTGGAACAAGATCAATGCCTCATACGCGTTCGGCGGGCCGGGACAAACGGTCAATATCATCAACGAGAACTTTGATTTGGATATCCAGGAATATATCGTCATGGACTTTTCCGGATATAAGGACATCATCGACCTTTTGGGCGGCGTCACGGTCAAGCTCAGCGCACAGGAAGCCTCCCAGGTTCCGGGGATCGACGGCTCGGGCACATATACTCTATCCGGCGAGCAGGCTTTAGCCTACTCGCGGATCCGAAAGATCGACTCCGATTTCATGCGGGTCCAGCGACAGCGCAACGTCCTTCTGGCACTCTTTTCGGGGATGAGGGATGAGGACC
>JAFGGR010000055.1 GCA_016930475.1 Clostridiales bacterium
CAAACAAATAAATACAAAACACTGTAATTGTGTTAATTGTCATTTATTCTAAAATCGGATATGATAACGACGAATCTATTCAGAGAAACAGGAGTAAGTCATTTGAAAAGCAGATACGAAAATAGCGCCGGCCGAACGGCTAACGATCCATCACGGGTCGGTAACAGAGCCAATACAAATGGCAGGCCAACATCCGGGATCCCCGGTCGTCCCATGAAAAAAAAGAGAATCGCGCTCAAGCTTTTTGCGTTGTTGCTCGTCGCGATTTTGGGTTTCGGAACGGGTGTTACATTATACATGGTTCGCATGGTCGGAAAAGTCCAATATGTTTTCACGCCATTTATCAATCCCGATAAGTATGAACCGATCGATATCCAGGACTTGGATCCGGTGAGTTTGGAGGGAGATACGAATTCGTCATGGGCGGAAGGCGGACATACGCGAGTGTATGTCCATCCGGATTTTCCGATTAAAAAGGTCGCTCAGAAAGACAAGAAAGTCGAAAACATTTTGATTTTCGGCATTGATTCGCGCGGCTCGAATGATGTCGTATGCCGGGCGGACTCCATCATGGTGTTGACGCTTGATCAAAGGAGCGATTCCGTTAAGTTGACCTCGCTGATGAGAGACTGCGCGGTCAGTATTGACGGAAGAAATTCCCCGGATAAGCTGGGACATGCCTATGCGTATGGAGGAGTCGGCCTCTTGGTCAATACGATCAACGATAATTTCGGCCTGGACATCAGTCGCTTTGTAATGCTGGATTTTAACAGTGCGTCCCGAATCATCGATATTGTCGGCGGAATTGAAATCGACGTTAAAAGCAGTGAAGTTAAATACGCGAATCTGGTTATTTTCGAACATAATGATTTGTTCGGAGGCGATATTCCCTACCTGACCCACGAGGGATATCAGACGCTTACAGGTCCGCAGGCCATCGGTTGGGCGAGAATTCGTTCTCTTGACTCCGACTTTGTACGAACCGGAAGACAAAGGATTGTTGCGACGTCCTTAATGACCAAGGTGTCTGCTGCCGGCACATTGGATCAATTGGCAATTTTTGAAGATATGGCGGGTATGTTTGAAACGAATATTCATTCCGAAGATTTGTTACGTATCGGAATGACCGGCTCGGGTCTGGTCGGAACGATGAGCGAATACCGGGTCCCGGCCGACGGAATGTTTTATTCGCAACCTGATCCGTGGATGATGATTCTGGATTGGGAGAAGCAACTTCCCGAATTACATCAGTTTATTTGGGGTGACGCGAAATGATCAAGAGTCAGTGTTATGTGGAATGCCAAACCAATAAACTTCCCGAGTTGCCTCAGGAAAATGTATATTTTCAGGGAAAATTCAGGAAACCGGAAGACTATGCGCAAACATTTATTCGATCTTCGGAAACGAATTCGGATTTTCAGGTATATGCGGTCTTTTCGGCAAAAGGCCCTGACAGTATAGCTGCAACCGCACTTCAGAAGTTAGCGCAAAGTTTTTCGGCTACCGTTGATCGGGCCTTGGCAGTTCAGACTCCGGATGTGAATCAGTTTTCCGCAGAGATCGTTCAGGTTTTAAATGACGTTGTTCATCAATTTACTCTCACAAGAAAGGCGATTTCTTTGAAGGTCTCCTTCACGGTCGCGATTATATTCGAAGATATGCTCTATATCATCAGTCTCGGAAACACCAGAGCATACCTTTTGCATGACAGCAAATGGATCCCTTTGACTGAGGACGACACCGTCGCGAATCAACGCGTCAAAAAAGGTGAAATCTCCCGGGAGGAAGCACAAAAACACCCGGATTATGAAGTCCTGACTCAATATATCGGTATGCCGTTGAAAGACGGGAATAAATTGACTCCGACCAAGGCTCGTTATAAGTTATCCGCAAACGATGAAGTATTCCTTCTGGGCGTCGGTGTTATCAAATACGTCCCGGAGAACGTCATGGCCTTCATCATGAGCAAAGACGCTGATCCGGCGGTTCAATCCTCCGAAATGATCAAGGCGGCTGTTGGTGGTGGCGCAAAGGGCGGGCTTTCCGTCGTCGCGATTCGAATCAATGAATTGATCGCTTCCGTTCCGACGGTCCAGACTGCTGTCGTATTGTCGGGCGCTGATTCCGGATCGATCGATGCTACCGCGCGATATACTTTCGGTAATCGATCCGAAGCCGCATCGTTAAAGAGCGACGCAGAAGATCCATGGAGTGAAAACGGAGCCCAAAAAACGGATAGCGAGCATTCTGAGAGGGGTGAAGAAATGCCTGTTAAGAAGAAGAGTATCTGGAAGAAACGCCTCGGCGCGATATTGATCCCTGTCGCCCTGTTTGTTTTATGCGCACTCATCGGTTATTTCACAACATATGCCGTTCTGAATTGGCGCAAGGTCGAGGTCAAAGCCGATCCGAGCGCTTCATCGACGGTCGATCAGGACGAATCCTTGAATACGGTCATGTATTCGCTCAGTGATAATGTGTCGGTTTTGTCTGGTGAATCAACGGAAAGTCAGGTCGTTCAGGTGTTGAGCCGAGGAGAAGCAGTGAAACTGATCACTTTTGGCACCACTTTTTCGAAGGTTCAAACCTCTTCCGGAAATACGGGCTATGTCCTTTCGCTGATGCTCTCTGAGCTTGATCCGACGATCGGTGAAGAGATTATTGAAATGACAGCTGACCCGACACCGATCCCGGAATTCACTCAAGCACCCGAAACCCAGGCTACGGAACCGCCTCAAACTCAGGCTACTGAGCCGCCGGAGACCGTTGAGGAGACCACGGTAGCAACAGAGACGGTTGAGGGAACGACGGAACCGGGTGTGACGACGACGGAGCCGAGTGTGACCGCGGAACCGGGTGTGACGACGACGGAGCCGCCTCAAACTCAGTCTGCTGAGCCGCCAGAGACCGTTGAGGAGACCACGGTAGCAACAGAGACGGTTGAGGGAACGACGGAACCGACACCGATCCCGGAACCGGGTGTGACGACGACAGGATAGGCAACAGCAGCGGGATGATACTCTTCCGACCTGACCGGTTCTCGGTCATTCCAATAAGGAATCAAAAACTTCCATACTTGGGAGTCGCACCGAACTCTTGATGCATCAAACAACGCCCGACCGGTTTTCCGATCGGGCGTTATGCATCTTCGCATAAGAAGATCTACTTATTAAAGAACTCGTTATACAAGACCCTCACCGCGTAGTTACAGTATTCCTCGCGAACACCGAACATGACGGAGATCTCCGAGGCGCCTTGGTTGATGATTTCGAGGTTGATGCCGGCCTTGGACAAAGCTTGAGCGGCGCGGGCCGTCGTTCCGACGGTGTTGGCCATCGCTTCTCCGACGATCATTACGATCGCGAGGTTTCGGTGAACGAAGACATCGTCGATGTTGAGCTCTTTTCGAATACGATCAACGATTCGATCCTCTTTGTCGATCGTGAAATCGGATCCCCGAAGGACGATGGATATCGAGTCGATCCCTGAAGGCATGTGCTCGAAGGATAACCCTTCGTCGGCGATGATGCTTAATACCTTGACGGCAAAGCCGACCTCGCGGTTCATCAGATATTTCTTGATATTCAGCGTACAGAATCCGTTCTCTCCGGCAATTCCGGTGACGAGCGAGTCATAGACCGACCTCTTAGCGACGATATAAGTGCCGTCTCTGGACGGATTGTTCGTGTTGCGAATATGGACCGGGATTCCCTTTTGAAAAGCGGGATACAGCGCTTCCTCGTGCAAGACCGTAAATCCGGCATATGCAAGCTCGCGCATCTCCGCGTATGTGATCTCGCGAATGGGGAAGGGGTGGTTGACCAACTTGGGGTTGACCGCGTAAACACAGTCGACGTCGGTCCAGTTCTCGTATACCTGCGCCTCAACGGCCGCCGCAAGGATGGATCCGGTAACATCCGATCCACCGCGGGAAAAAGTCATGATCTCTCCTTCCGGGGTGTAGCCGTAGAAGCCGGGGAAAACGCATATGCCTTCGACATCGCGTAACTTGGACAAATGCTCGTAGGACTTGGGCAGAACTCTGATCCGCCCGAAGGTGGAGGAGAGAAGAAGACCGAACTCCTTCGGATCGCAGAATTTTGCCTTGATTCCGATGCGGTTCAGATACGCCGCGACAATGCGCGCGCAACAATGTTCGCCGAGCGACTTGACGGCATCCATGAAACGATCCGGATTCGAGACGGGCTGGGAGACCGTGTCGGAAATATGCTTCTTGATGACCGGGAGGACATCTTCGATGCGCAAAGCGACCGCGATGTCCGAAAAACGTTCGGTGATCCGGTTAAAAAGGACTTCGCCGTCCGAACCGGATAGACGCTCCTTGCCTAATGCGATCAACAAATCGGTTACCTTGGTGTCATTGGCGGTGCGAACACCGGGGGCGGAGACAACTACGACTTTGCGCTCGGAGTTTGCGATGATGATGTCGCAGACCTTCTGGATCTGAGAAGCGTCCGCTAAAGATGATCCGCCGAATTTTGATACAATCATAATCTTATGCTCAGGAAAACCTGTTCCTTCCGTTTATTTCATAGTGAGTCAATTATAAAGACACACAGGTCATTATTCAAGGAAAATATAAGTGTATGCGATTTGCTTTTCACTTCGGATGCGTGTATTCTCGTGAATGAAGGAAACGGAGGAAGAGTACGCAAATGTTGTTTTGTTTCAAAAATTTGGTCCCTCATCGGGTTTGCAAACGCCTTTCGGATTTTCCTTTTGACGAATTGCGCAAACAAGGATTCAAGTGCGCGCTCCTTGACCTCGACAATACCATCGCTCCGGACCGCGCCGCGGAGCCGAACGAATATTCTCATCGGGTCATCCGAAACTTGAAGGATGCCGGATTCGATTGTTGTCTGGTTTCCAATGCGAAATCTTCACGATCCGCAAAATTCGCGGCGGCACTTGGGATATCTCATGTGGATTTTGCCGGAAAACCCTCGCCGAAGGGGGTATGGAAGGCGATGGAGTTGATGAATGTCGTCGCGGAACAAACTGTTCTTTTCGGCGACCAGTTGTTTACAGACATTTTAGCAGCGAAAAGAGCCGGGATTCATGCAGTATTTGTCGAGCCATATGACAAGAAAGAGATTTTTTACGTCAGATTCAAGCGGTTTTTCGAGTATATCGTCAGAAAAACGTGTCGTTTTTGATCAATCTATTGCGCATATTTCAGCGGTCAAGTAGAATTTTATAGACGAAAAGAACCGTTTGCCGGTTCTGTGATATCGGATCGGAAATGAGAGGGGTATTATTTATGATCAGTGCAGGAGAATTTAGAAACGGATTAACCTTTGAAATGGACGGCCAAGTGTTTCAGGTCGTCGAGTTTCAGCACGTTAAGCCCGGCAAGGGTTCTGCCTTTGTCCGTACTAAGTACAAGAATGTTCGGACCGGCGGAGTCGTAGAGCATTCCTTCAATCCGAATGAGAAATTCGAGCAGGCTCAGCTGGACAGGAACGACATGCAATATATTTACTCCGACGGGGAACTTTATTATTTCATGGACCAGACAACATATGAGCAACGACCCATTGCCAAGTCGGATATCGGGGACAGCATACGTTTTCTTAAAGAGGAGATGATTTGTAAAGTTCTTTCTTATCAGGGAGAAATATTCGGAGTCGAGCTTCCGATCGTCGTTGAGCTTGAAATTACGGAATGCGAGCCGGGTGTCAAGGGCGATACTGCGACCAACGCGACGA
>JAFGGR010000056.1 GCA_016930475.1 Clostridiales bacterium
CAGCCGCGGTCAACCAATTCTTCCGGATCGATCCACATCGGATTGCCGGCAAACGCAGAGACGCTCATGTACGGAGAATCACCTTCGCCCGGTACGGAAAAAGGCAGGACCTGCCAATAGGAGACGCCGGCTTCCGAAAGAATTCGTGCGAAATCAAGAACCTCCCGTCCGAAACAGCCGACGCCGTAAGGACCGGGAAGAGATGATATGTGGAGAAGAACGCCGCTGCCGCGCCTCATCATTACTCGTCCTCAATATTTCGAATATAAACCAGCGTGACCTGTGGATTTTTCTCGTTGATCCGCTCCTGACTCTGAATCCCGTCGATCGTGCGAATCATCTGAGAAAGCTTCGAAAAGCCATAATTTCGGGAATCAAACGAGGGACGTTTCTTCAGGATCAAACTGCCGACCGCTCCGAGAAAGGCCCACCCGTTATCATCGGCCAGGTCCGATATGGAAGAGGCGATCAAGTCGATCGTATCCTCGTCGATCGGGAGGATCGAACGGGCGGTATCGCCGCTAATCTTTTCCTCTTTATGTTCCTTGCCGGACTTGGAAAGACGCGCCCCCCTCTTCTCGACAACCGGCTTCTCTTCGGGTCGCGCACCGAGGATCTCCAAATAGATGAAGCGGTCACAGGCCGCAATAAAGGATGTCGGAGTTTTCTTCTCCCCAATACCGAAAACGATCTTTCCGGCCTCGCGTAAACGGGTCGCCAATCGTGTGAAATCACTGTCGCTTGAAACGATGCAGAATCCGTCGACCTTCTCCGAGTAAAGAATATCCATGGCATCGATGATCATTGCCGAATCCGTAGAGTTCTTACCGGTCGTGTATCCGAACTGCTGAACCGGTTGAAAGGCGAAATCCAAAAGCACATTCTTCCAACTCCCCAGTTGCGGCTTGGTCCAGTCCCCGTAAATTCTCTTGATCGTTGGATTTCCGTACCGCGCAATTTCTTCGATCATCGGCCGGATAAACCCCGAAGAAACATTATCCGCATCAATTAAAACCGCTAACCTGGTATCCGCTGTATCCGACATAAAAATTTCTCCCGTCCGTCGGACATCAAATCCGCCCGATATCGCCTGCTTCCCGGGCAATATGCTTGCCACATCCGCGACCATGCTGATATAATGTACCGGCTGTGCGCATATTTACTCTGCTTTGACCGTTACATTGATTATAGCGCATTTCTCTCCCGTTCACAGCATGCGTTTATTGACAGCTTCACCATCCGGCCGATCCCGGGAGAATGGAATCATAATGAGCGAGACCCTGCACAAAGAAATACAGCGGAGAAGGACCTTTGCCATCATATCGCACCCCGACGCAGGCAAGACGACGATGACGGAAAAGCTTCTTCTCTATGGCGGTGCCATCCATCTGGCCGGATCGGTCAAGGCCAGAAAGGCCTCCCGTCACGCCACATCGGACTGGATGGAGATCGAGAAACAGCGAGGCATTTCCGTCACTTCGTCGGTGATGCAATTCGAGTACGACGGATATTGTATCAATATACTCGACACACCCGGTCACCAGGACTTTTCGGAGGACACGTACCGTACGCTTTGTGCGGCGGACGCGGCCGTCATGCTCCTCGACGGTGCCAAGGGTGTCGAAGCCCAAACAGTCAAGCTCTTCGCGGTCTGTCGCAAGCGCGGTATTCCGATATTCACCTTCATCAACAAGATGGATCGGGCGTCCAAAAGCCCTTTCGATCTCCTCGATGAACTCGAGAAGGTCCTAGGCATCCGCTCTACGCCGATGAACTGGCCGATCGGAACGGACGGAGACTTTAAGGGCGTCTATATGCGCGAAAACGAGCAAGTCCTCTTGTTCAACGCCTCGGTCCAGGACCATGGCGCCAGTAAAGTCAAGACCATTGAAGCACCGGCAGGAGATCCCTCGCTCTTGAAAATTCTTGGGGAGCCCTATTTCAGCACTTTAAACAATGATATTGAACTTCTCGACATGGCGGGCGATCCCTTCGACGAGGAGAAAATTCTAAAAGGAGAACTAACGCCGGTCTTTTTCGGCTCCGCAATCTCCAATTTCGGCGTCGAGGTATTCCTTCGCCGTTTTCTGGAGATCGCTCCTTTTCCGACTACGAGAAAAACGGACAAAGGTCCGGTCGATCCTACATCTGACCGTTTTTCGGGCTTCATCTTCAAAATACAAGCCAACATGGACCCCAACCACAGGGACCGTATGGCATTCCTTCGAATTTGCTCCGGTCGTTTCGAAAAGGGAATGGATGTTAAACACATGCGACTCAACAAGAAGATCCAACTCGCGCAACCCCAGCAATTCATGGCACAGGACAGAAATCTGGTCGATGTCGCATACGCGGGGGACATTATCGGGCTTTTCGATCCGGGGCACTTCCGAATCGGCGACACGCTTGTCGATCCCGGCAGCGCCTTTCGCTTCGAAGATATTCCGGTCTTTCCGCCCGAGCATTTCGCTCGGGTAATGCCGAAAGACTCCATGAAAAGAAAGCAGTTCCTAAAAGGGCTCGAACAGCTCTCCGAAGAGGGAGCCGTCCAGCTTTATAAACAGCCGTATATCGGGACCGAGACTTATGTCATCGGGGTGGTCGGTGTTTTGCAATTCGAGGTTCTTGAGCACCGCCTTCTGAACGAATACGGCGTAGAGCTGAACCGACAGAA
>JAFGGR010000057.1 GCA_016930475.1 Clostridiales bacterium
AACGATCCCCCGGCAAAACGGGCGACGGCAGGCAGAAAGCGGCGGCCACTCATCCCGGATCGTCAAACCGGGCGCATTCATCCAGCACAAGCGCACGGACAACATCACAGGAACGACCCGAGAAGCGGCAACGCTCCACGAGGCCGGTTCTTCCCGAGCACTCCGCCATTGCGGACGAATTTCGGACGAGACTGCACGGTAAGCCGACACGAGCCGGGCATCGGCGGACATGGTACGGCGAGTTGCTCAGCGCGATCCTGGCAATACTGAAGATCGTGTTGATCCTCGTTCTTTGCCTCACTTTTGTTGTCGGCGGATTCGGTGCCGGTATGTTAGTCGGCTATGTGACCACGACGACACCGGTCGAGACCGCCGACATCATCAAGTCCGATATCAAAAAGACCTCCTTCGTATACGATGTCAACGGTGACGAGATCGCGCGCCTCACCGGAAGCGAAAATATCGACCGGGTCGAGGTTTCTTTCCTCGAAATCAAGTCGACATACATAGACGAAGCGATCGTCGCGATCGAGGACGAGCGGTTTATGAGTCACACCGGCATTGATGTCAAGAGAATCGCCAGTGCGGTCCTTTCCGCTCTGTTCAATTTTGGGTCGGCGTCACACGGCGGATCGACCATTACCCAGCAGACCGTCAAGTTGATTTCCGGGCAGGACGAGCGATCGGCTCAGCGCAAGGTACAGGAGTGGTATCGGGCGATGTGGCTGGAGGAGTCGTTTACGAAAGACGAGATCCTGGATCTGTATATCAATAACGCTCCGATGGGAAACAACTACATCGGCGTCCAGGCCGCGGCACAGAATTATTTCGGCAAGGACGCCAAGGACCTTACCCTTCCCGAGTGCGCTTTTCTCGCCGGCTTACCCAAGAGCCCCTCATACTATAACCCGCTTCGTGAATCCGGGAAGCGCAACGCGATGCGCCGGATGCGTATCGTGCTCGAAAAGATGCACGAACTCGAAATGATCACCGATGATCAATATGAGGAAGCCCTGAACACCGAACTGGTCTTTAAGTCCAGACGCCAAACCACCGCGACCGCCATCAACTCGTACTTTGTCGAGTATGCGGTTTCCGAAGTGATTTCCGACCTCCAGAAGGAGCGTAACATTTCCTACAGTTTGGCAGAGACACTGGTCTTGAACCGTGGTTTTCGAATTTATACGACGCTGGAGCCGGAGATCCAGACGGTAATGGACGAAGCGTTCATGAACAAGGAGCTTTTCCAGAACGATCCGGATGCGCTGGAAGATTTACCGGAGAAACCTCAGGGCGGAATGGTGATCATCAACGTCCAGACCGGCGCCATTGCGGGCATGTCGGGCGGCTATGGCGAAAAAGTGACCAACCGCGGCTTTAATCGCGCGACAATGGCATATCGACAACCGGGGTCTTCGATCAAGCCGCTGATCGTCTACGCTCCGGCCCTTCAAACCAAGTTGCTGACGGCGGCAACCATATACGATGATAAAAAGTCTTATCTGGATCCGGATAACCCGAATCGAGTTTGGCCCAAAAATGCGGACGGTTCTTATGACGGTCCCATGACCATCCGCAGAGCGATCACCGCTTCCCGCAACACGATTGCCGTTCAGGTCTGGACCGATTTATACGAGCGTGGCGAGGATATCCCTCTGTGGTACCTGAAACGCGTCGGAATTGATCGAATGGATGAGAAATATCCGGGCACGGCTCTCGGTGGTTTTCTTGACGGCATGACACCACTTGAGATGGCGGCCGCCTACGCGACATTCCCAAACGAGGGGACCTACCGCGAGCCGTTCGCCTACACGAAAGTGTATGATTCTTACGGCAATCTGATCCTCGAAAACCGTTCCGATTCCTGGTCCGTCTATTCTCCGGAAGTATCCTTTATCATGTCGGACATCATGAAGGGTGTCATCACCGGCGGAACAGCCACCGGCCATGTTCACACCATTAAAAATGTAGACGGCGAGAGCATCGCGGTCGCAGGAAAAACAGGAACGACCGAGGTGGATGACAAGGATATCCGCGACAAATGGTTCTGCGGATATACTCCCTATTACGCCGCCGCGGTCTGGTACGGCTTCGACAACCATCTCCGAACAACGGCCGTACTGCGGGCGGATCGTTTCTGTGCGATGGAGATCTGGGATTATGTCATGCAAAAAATCCACCAGGAATTACCCGGCGCCGATTTCAATCGACCCGATACCATCATTATGCGGACGGTTTGTACGTCCTCCGGACAATTAGCGAATGAATATTGTAAAAAAGAGGGAACCGCTGTTTCGGAATACTTTATCGCCGGTGATTACTTAACGCCGACGAGCACATGTACTTTCCACGTGGAGCCTACACCGACGCCGGAACCGACATCGCCAACGACTGCACCAACGGGATGATTTTCGACGATCGCCAGGAAACACGGGTTTTCGAGTAATCGAAAGACCACGGAAAAATCGGACACCGTGGCGCGTTATTGTCTACTCGATATCGACCGTACACTGAGGATCAAAGAACGTTCCGATGTCCCGGCCTTCAAGAATGTCCTCCAGTATCTGTGTCTGAGATCCTTCTGCAATGACCCCCGCGATCCCGCAGGAGACGGCGAGCGACATCGCCTTAATTTTCGTGTGCATCCCGCCTGTCGCAAGTTTGCTTCCGATCCCGCCCGCATGATCGAGCAAATAACGGTCAATGTGGCAAACGACCGGAATGCGTCGGGCTTCGATACTTCCCTTGGGGTCACAATCATAGAGACCGTCGATATCCGAAAGAATGATCAGCAGATCCGACTTCATCAGACAGGCGACGTGGGCAGAAAGCGTATCATTATCACCAAACGTTCCGTTATACAGGATCTCGTTCGTCGAGACCGTGTCATTCTCGTTAACGACCGGCAGGATCCCCTTTTCCAGAAGAGCCTCCATCGTATTGGAAATATTTGTTCGCGTATGTGTCTCGTCCAGATCATCCTTCGTCAACAGAATCTGTCCGACAACGTGACTGTACTCGGCAAAGCATCGACTGTATACATTCATCAGTTCGCACTGTCCTACGGCGGCAATAGCCTGTTTGTCGCGCATCAGCGTCGGCTTCCGGTCCATATCCAAGCACCCGACTCCAACGCCGATCGCTCCGGATGTCACCAGGATCACCTGTTTTCCGCTGTTCATCAGGTTGGACACCGCGCGCGCCAGCCGATCGATATTTCGAAGATTCATTCGACCGTTTTCGAATGTGATCGTCGAAGTACCGACCTTGATCACGATCCTTTTCGCGTCGGCCATTACACTTCTTCTGCCGTTATTGTCCTTTGCCATATACACCGTGCCCCATTCAAAAGTCTTTTTACAACATACAATAGAATAAGCCCAGAAGGCTAAAAAAGCAATAATGCAACCGTCAAATCGGCTTTCTCCTTTGTGTTTTCGGGCATCGAAAAGCACCGTACCGTAAATTCATCCACTACGATACGGTGCCTTTTTCACAAAATATTCGTTTCGGCTCAAACCCGGTAATAGGGGATATCGCCCCAACCGTCCACATGCAGGAGCAATTCGTCTTCGACTACGGTAAATTCGTAAACAACCGAATTGTAATCCAGCGTTCCTTCCCCTGAGAAAAAATTGTATTCGTATGTGCCGTCGTCCGTTTCGGCCCCGGCATAGTACATGGTGTACGTGTTGTCTTCGAAGAACCGAATACTGTAGGTATCCGGATTCGGTCCGGCCCATTCCCCGACGACCGGTGTTCCGACAATAAATAGCGAAGGATTGATCGTTTCAAACACAAATGTAGCAAACGTCATCTCGATCGCAGGTGAAGGCTCCGGTGTAGGCGTCGGTGTCAATGTTGGCGTTGCTTCGGGTGTCGGCGTCGGTGTCGGTGTCGAGGCTTCCGAAGACGCTTCCGTCTCTGCCGCCGTTGTCTCGGCCACCGTTGTTGCCTCCGTTGTCACAACCGTCGTTTCCTCCTCCGAAGATTCGGGTGGCAGAGTAGTCTCGGTCGCTATCGTCGTCACATGAACAACATCAATTTCCCCCCGGATCAAAACGTCTCCGTTACTTAAAACGACTTTTCCGTCTTCAAAAGTAAATCCAACCGATCCGTTGTTTACGGAAACAATACCCTTTCCGGTTTTTAAATCGATCACGTATGAGCCGACATAACTTCCGTAGGGGGTATCTACGATCATTTTATTATCTTCGTAAAACGTGTATTCACACGTTTTGGCTTCGTCGTGCCATGTATCATTTATCGAGTCGGAGCGAAGAAAAACAAAGAATACCAACATTAAGATGCCGGCGACTACAACCACACCGGCTGCGATAATACCGGTCATTGCAAGCGGCGAAAGCTTTCTTTTTTTTACGGGATCGCGAACTTCCATAACACATCTCCTTTTCTTGTATCACAAACATTTCCGATAGCGGTATTATATCACATATTAGGGTATGTTCAACCTGCACGTTTTCTTTTTCACGGCGAGCAACGCCATCCGGACGCGGTTTTTTCCTTTTCGATAATCGAAAACGACGAAGCCGAAACTTCGTCGCTTTTCCGTCGATTTTTCCGTGTGACCGCCCGGTCCGATCATAAATGACCGCTTATCGGATCTCCGCGTGGTATTCCTGAAGCGATTTGATTTCTGAGTCTGCATAGCCGTTCTCGATAAAAGCGCGGATCCCGCGGGCGCTCGCCAAAGCCGCCGTCATCGTGGTAATGTACGGAACACGGTTTTTGATCGCGATTTTCCGAATGTACGAATCGTCAAACTCACTCATCTTGGAGCGGGGGGTATTAATGATCAGTTGAATCTCCCTGTTTGCGATCGAATCCGCAATATTCGGCCTTCCCTCATAGAGTTTCTTGATCTCCTGCGCATCCACACCGTTTTCGCGAAGGAATGTGCACGTTCCCCGGGTCGCCTTGATTGAAAAGCCGATTGCCGTGAGCGCACGCGCCGCATCCAATCCCGCTTCTTTATCCTTGTCATTCAGGCTGATCAAGACACAGCCTTCGGTCGGCAGAGGGGACTGGACCGCCTCCTGTGCCTTGAAGTATGCAAGTTCATAGGAGTCCGCAAGTCCGAGCACCTCGCCCGTCGAACGCATCTCCGGTCCGAGAAGCGGATCGACCTCGGGAAACATATTAAACGGCAATACCGCTTCCTTGACCCCAAAATGCGGGATGTTTCTGTGAACCATCCGGCTCATATCGTATTTCTTTCCTTCGCTTACCGCCATAATGATTTCGGTTGCGATGCGCGCCATCGATATGTTGCACACTTTGGAAACCAGCGGGACCGTACGTGATGCGCGGGGATTGGCTTCCAACACGTATACAACACCATCGGCAATCGCATACTGCATATTCATCAAACCGACCACCTTCATCTCATTGGCAATTCTGCGCGTATAATCAGTAATCGTGGCAAGAAGCTCCGGCGATATACTGACCGGCGGAATGACGCAAGCCGAGTCTCCCGAGTGAACACCCGCATACTCAATGTGCTCCATGACAGTCGGTACAAAAGCGTCCGTACCGTCCGCAATCGCGTCTGCTTCGGCCTCCGTCGCATTATTCAGAAAACGGTCGACAAGGATCGGTCGTTCCGGCGTAACACCGACGGCCGCATCCATATAGCGATAAAGCATCTCTTCGTCGTGGACGATCTCCATACCGCGGCCTCCAAGCACATACGACGGCCGTACCATCAACGGATAACCGATGCGATCGGCAATTTCAATGGCTTCCTCGGTATTGACCGCCATTCCGGACTCGGGCATCGGGATCTCCAATCGCTCCATCATCTTACGGAACTGGTCGCGGTCTTCGGCAAAATCGATCGTCTCCTGCGAAGTACCGAGGATCCGGACACCGGCTTGCTCGAGCTCTGCCGCGATATTCAGCGGCGTTTGACCTCCGAATTGAACAATGACGCCGATCGGTTTTTCTTTTCGATATATGCTCAGGACATCCTCAACGGTCAACGGCTCAAAATACAGTTTGTCCGAAGTATCGTAATCCGTTGAAACCGTCTCCGGATTGCAATTCACAATAACGGTCTCGTATCCCAGATCCTTCAGCGCAAATGCTGCGTGTACGCAACAGTAATCAAATTCGATACCCTGACCGATACGGTTCGGTCCTCCGCCCAAAATCATCACCTTCGGATTTTCGGTTGCACTCGTCGAATCCGGCGCGTTATAGGTCGAAAAATAATATGCGGCGTCCTCGACTCCGCTGACCGGAACCGCTTCCCATCCTTCAACGACACCCAGTTTTTCGCGATGCTCCCGAATCTGAGGTTCTTGAGTATCGAGAAGCATTGCCAGATAACGATCCGAAAAGCCGTCCTTCTTCGCCTGCTCCAGCAACGAGTCCGGAATTGCTTTTCCTTTGTATGCAAGAATTTCTTCTTCAAGATCGACCAACTCTTTCATTTGCTCGATAAAATAGGGCTTGATGTGTGTCATCTCGAAAAGCCGGTCGATGTCCGCGCCCTTGCGCAGCGCCTCATACATGATAAACTGTCTCTCGCTCGTCGGCTCGGTCAGCATGGCCATCAATTCCTCTTGGGATTTCTTGTTGAAATCCTTGGCAAAACCCAAGCCGTATCGCCCGATTTCCAAGGAACGGATCGCTTTCTGAAGCGCTTCTTTATAGTTTTTTCCGATGCTCATAACTTCCCCGACCGCGCGCATCTGTGTGCCGAGTTTATCGAGCGATCCGGGAAATTTCTCAAACGCCCACCGGGCAAACTTGATAACAACATAGTCGCCGGAAGGGGTATATTTATCTAATGTCCCGTCGCGCCAGTAGGGGATCTCATCCAGGGTCAGTCCGGCCGCGAGCATCGCGGAAATCAACGCGATCGGAAAGCCGGTCGCCTTGGACGCCAATGCGGACGAACGAGAGGTCCTGGGATTGATCTCGATGATCACGATGCGTCCAGTCTTCGGATCATGGGCAAACTGAACGTTCGTACCGCCGATGACCTCGATCGCCTCAACCACGCGATATGCATACTCTTGCAATCTCGCCTGCAACTCCGGGCGGATCGTAAGCATGGGCGCCGAGCAGAATGAGTCCCCGGTGTGAACACCGATCGCGTCAATATTTTCGATAAAGCAAACGGTGATCATCCGGTTCTTACTGTCACGAACGACCTCGAGTTCCAGTTCTTCCCAACCGAGTACCGATTCCTCGACTAAGATCTGCCCAACCATACTCGCCGCAATTCCGCGCGTTGCGATAATACGCAACTCCTCCAGATTATATACCAAGCCGCCTCCTGTCCCGCCCATTGTATACGCGGGACGAATAACTACCGGGTAGCCGAGCTCGGCCGCAACGGATTCGGCTTCTTCTACACTGTATGCCGCTTTGCTCAAAGGCATTTCAATTCCCAGTCGATCCATCGTCTTTTTGAAGGCGATTCGATCCTCGCCGCGCTCGATCGCGTCAATTTGAACGCCGATCACGCGAACGCCGTATTTCTCGAGCACGCCGGTCTTATTTAATTCCGAACACAAATTCAGTGCCGTCTGTCCGCCCAGATTCGGGAGAACCGCGTCGGGACGCTCTTTGGCAATAATATCGGTCAGACTTCGGGGCGTCAGCGGTTCGACATAGGTCACGTCCGCAATACCGGGATCCGTCATGATCGTGGCAGGATTTGAATTCACCAAAATGATCTTGTATCCGAGTTTCCGCAAAGCCTTGCAAGCCTGTGTTCCGGAATAATCAAATTCGCATGCCTGACCGATAACGATCGGTCCGGAACCGATGATAAGCACGGAGTGGATATCTGGTAATTTGGGCATAACGTCTCCCCTTGGAACGTGGTCGGCTCCGATTCATTCGACAGCCTCCCGTCTGATGATTCATTCCGCCGGACCGTCATTAGCCGGCGAACATATCGAAAGAGATTGTAGCCTATTCCGGGAGAAATTGCAAAACATAAATCGCCGGCAATTCACCGGGCACATTGATTGCATAAAAAACGTCCCGGAGCGAGCTCCGGGACGTTAAAAAACTTAAAAAGAATTCGAATTACTCGACGATCGTCGAAACGGTTCCGGCACCGACCGTACGGCCACCCTCGCGGATCGCAAACTTCAGACCGGGCTCCATGGCGATCGGGGTGATCAGCTCAACGGAAATCGTGATGTGGTCGCCGGGCATGCACATCTCTGTGCCTTCCGGAAGGTGAGCCACACCGGTAACGTCGGTCGTACGGAAGTAGAACTGCGGACGGTATCCGTTAAAGAAGGGCTTATGACGTCCGCCTTCATCATTGGTCAGAACATAAACCTGACCGGTGAACTTCGTATGCGGTGTAATCGAGTTGGGCTTGGCGATGACCTGTCCGCGCTCGACCTGCTTACGGTCGATCCCGCGAAGAAGGACACCGATGTTGTCTCCGGCTTCCGCCTGATCTAAAAGCTTACGGAACATCTCAACGCCGGTAACGACCGTGTTCTTGGGCTCATCCATCAAACCGACGATCTGTGCCGCATCGCCGACCTTGATAATGCCGCGCTCGAGACGACCGGTAGCAACCGTTCCGCGACCCGTGATGGTGAAAACATCCTCAACGGGCATAAGGAAAGGAAGATCGGTCGGGCGTGCGGGAGTGGCGATAAAGGAGTCGACCGCTTCCATCAAATCAAGAATGCTCTTGTACTCGGGAGCACCGGCATCCGTGGATGTGGACTCAACAGCCTCCAACGCGGATCCTCTGATGATCGGGGTATCGTCACCCGGGAACTCGTACTGATTCAACAGTTCACGAATATCCATCTCAACGAGCTCCAGAAGCTCTTCGTCATCAACCTGATCGCACTTGTTCATGTATACAACAATATACGGAACGCCAACCTGACGGGCAAGCAGGATATGCTCACGGGTCTGGGGCATCGGGCCGTCTGCTGCGGAAACGACTAAGATCGCTCCGTCCATCTGTGCGGCTCCGGTGATCATATTCTTGATATAGTCGGCGTGACCGGGGCAGTCAACGTGCGCATAGTGACGCGCATCTGTCTCGTACTCAACGTGAGCGGTATTGATCGTGATACCACGGGCTCTTTCCTCGGGTGCGCTGTCAATGGTTCCGTACTCTTTGTAGGCAGCTTTACCCGAAAACGACAGAACCTTTGTGATGGCTGCCGTAAGAGTCGTCTTGCCATGATCAACGTGGCCGATGGTGCCGATGTTGATATGCGGCTTATTTCTTTCAAATTTTGCCTTTCCCATTTGTATGTTCCTCCTTGTTCAGCATTTGCTGATGTTTACATAATTTCCGCTCAAACGCCAGATGCATCCATTTTACTATATTTGTCGATATTCGCAAGATGCAAAACAGCAAAGCGGTTTTGTGATCGTAAGTCCGTTAACTCTTTAAAATGGTTTCCATGATGCTTTTCGGCAATTCGGCAAAGTGTCCGATTTGCATCACGAATGTTCCCCGTCCCTGGGTGGATGAACGAAGTACGGTTGCGTACCCGAACATATTGGAGAGTGGGACATCCGCTTGGATGCTCTGGATGCCGTCTTCCCCGGTAATTCCCTTGATCACGCCGCGGCGAGCGTTGATCCCGCCGATTACGTCTCCCATGTACTCCTCCGGGACCTCAATGTCCACTTTCATTATGGGCTCGAGCAGAACCGGGTCACCCTTTTTCATGCCCTCTTTGAAGCCCATCGATCCGGCAATCTTAAACGCCATTTCGGATGAGTCAACATCGTGGAATGAACCGTCGACCACGGTGACCTTCACGTCCACAACCGGGTAGCCCCCCAAGACACCGCTTCTCATCGCATCCTGAATGCCGGCATCGATCGGAGAAATAAACTCCTTGGGGATCGATCCGCCGACTGTTGCGTTGACAAACTCATATCCTGATCCGGGTTCAAGCGGTTCCAGTTCGAGAATACAGTGACCGTATTGGCCGTGTCCGCCGGACTGACGAACGAAGCGTCCCTCCGCACGAACGGGCTTACGGATCGTCTCTTTGTAAGAGACTTGAGGGGCACCGACATTTGCTTCCACTTTAAACTCGCGGAGCAAACGATCCACAATGATGTCCAGATGAAGTTCGCCCATTCCGGCAATGATCGTCTGTCCGGTTTCCTGATCCGTATATGTCCGGAACGTTGGATCCTCTTCGGCCAGTTTCTGAAGCGCAAGGATCATCTTTTCCTGAGATGCTCTCGATTTCGGCTCAATCGCGACCTCGATGACCGGCTCGGGGAAGTCCATGGATTCCAAAATAATGGGGCTTTTCTCGTCACAGAGCGTGTCACCGGTCGTTGTGTCTTTCAGACCGACCGCGGCCGCAATATCTCCGGAATAAACCTTATTGATTTCTTCGCGGTGGTTCGCGTGCATCTGCAGTATTCGGCCGATACGCTCCTTTTTCCCCTTCGTGGCATTAAATACGTAAGATCCGGAATCCAGAACACCGGAGTAAACGCGGAAAAAACACAGTTTCCCGACAAACGGATCCGTCGCAATTTTGAACGCCAGCGCGGAGAAGGGCTCATCATCCGATGACGGACGAGCCTCTTCTTCTTCTGTCTGAGGATTGATTCCGTGTATCGGCTTAACGTCCGTCGGTGCAGGCATGAAATCCACAATGGCGTCGAGCATCATCTGAACGCCCTTGTTCTTGTAAGCGGAACCGCAAATCACCGGGGTGATTTTGCAATCGATCACCGCGCGTCTCAGCGCCGCCTTCAACTCCTCCTGCGTAATTTCTTCGCCCTCGAGGAATTTGAGCGTAAGCTCGTCATCCGACTCGGCGACCGACTCGACCATCTCCTCGCGCTTGGCTTTTGCAAGCTCAAGCATATCTTCCGGAACATCGCGCTGTTCGAATTCCAGCCCGTCGTCACTTGTGTAAACCTCGGCCTTCATCGTGATCAAATTAACGATCCCCGTGAAGTTCTCTTCCGTGCCGATGGGGATTTGCAGTGCGACAGGGTTCGCTTTCAGGCGATCCCTGATCATCTGAACCACTCGGAAAAAATCCGCGCCCATGATGTCCATCTTATTGACAAACGCCATTCTCGGGACACCGTAATGATCTGCCTGCCTCCAGACGGTCTCCGTCTGAGGTTCCACTCCGCCTTTGGCCGAGAGCAACGTTACGGCACCGTCAAGCACACGTAACGACCGCTCTACCTCAACGGTAAAGTCGACGTGGCCGGGCGTGTCGATAATATTGATTCGGTTGCCCTTCCATTGCGCCGTAGTCGCGGCAGAGGTGATCGTAATCCCGCGCTCCTGCTCCTGCTCCATCCAGTCCATCGTCGCGGCACCCTCATGGACCTCACCGACCTTGCGGATCCTTCCGGTGAAAAAGAGGATGCGCTCGGTCGCCGTGGTTTTACCCGCGTCGATATGCGCCATAATGCCGATATTTCTGGTGTTTTCCAAAGAAAAGTCTCTGGCCATCGATTTCTTCTGCTCCTTACTGTTCTAAACTACCATCTGTAATGCGCAAACGCACGGTTGGCGTCTGCCATCTTATGTATGTCTTCTTTCTTCTTGAATGCGCCACCGGTATTATTGGTTGCGTCAATCAGTTCGTTTGCGAGTCTTTCGCTCATGGTGCGCTCGGTGCGTTTTCTCGCGAAAAGCACGATCCAGCGAAGACCCAGGGTCTGACGTCTTTCGGGACGAACTTCGATCGGAACCTGATAGTTGGCTCCGCCGACGCGTCTCGCCTTGACCTCAAGCACGGGCATAACATTTTCCAAAGCCTGCAGAAATACTTCCAAGGGCTCTTTTCCTGTACGCTCTTTAATGAGATCGAAAGCATCGTAACAGATTTTTTGTGCGACCCCTTTCTTGCCGTCCAGCATGATGTTGTTGATGAGTTTCGTCACCCGCACATCATGGTACAGCGGATCAGGGAGCACTTCTCTTTGTGGGACATTGCCTCTTCTTGGCACTTGTCTTCCCTCCTCTCATGATTATCAGATCATTCTGAAATCACAGGTACTCACGTTTGGACCGTGTCGCGCCAGTAGCAATGTCCGATCCGGATCACCGGTATATTGACAGTGTACTGACCACTAATGTGTCCAACCACAGGAATGCTCTACTTCTTGACCTTTGCGGCCTTCGGCCTCTTCGCTCCGTATTTCGAACGTCCTTGGAGCCGATTGGCAACACCCGCAGTATCCAAAGTTCCTCTGATCACGTGATAGCGAACACCGGGAAGATCCCGAACACGCCCGCCGCGAATCAAAACAACCGAGTGCTCTTGCAGGTTATGGCCGATACCCGGAATGTACGCATATACTTCGTATGCATTTGTCAAACGAACTCTGGCAACTTTACGCAAAGCCGAATTCGGCTTCTTGGGCGTTACCGTCTTGACCACCGTACACACGCCGCGTTTCTGTGGAGAAGACTCATCGGTCTCCTGCTTATGCAACGTATTCATTCCGGCTTGGAGTGCGGGAGCTTTCGACTTATAAGTCTTGGAAGCTCTTCCTGAATGAACCAACTGGTTGAACGTAGGCATCAATACACCTCCTTTCAGAATTTGTTTTCCTTACATCCGTTCAGTCATTTTCGAACATGCCCCCGCGAAAACCGCCGCAAGCAGGCTCAAACATTCCTTCCCGGAGTTCGGGCAATTTAGTATATCACCGGATTCGAAATATGTAAACGCCGGAAATCGAAAAACATCCCCGATATGGATTGCAACATTAAGTGTCGCACTTGTTAAGCGACCCGATCGTATGCTTCTTGTGGCGTCCTGTAGTCCAGTATCTTCCGG
>JAFGGR010000058.1 GCA_016930475.1 Clostridiales bacterium
CAGGTGACGCACCGGCGCCGTCCGGTTGCGACCGGCAAAGACATCGGAGCGATGTCGCTGGCAAAACTCGGAAGCGGCGCGAGCCTACTCGGATACTATATGTACAGCGGAGGTACGAACCCCAAGGGGAGGTTCTCGAGCTTGCATGAGAGTCGGGAGGCCGGTGACATCAACGACATGCCGGAGTTTTCTTATGATTTTCGGGCACCGATCCGGGAGTACGGGCAACTCGGTGACCCGTACCGGGAAATAAAACTTTTAGCTCTGTTCCTTCGGGACTTCGGCGGGGAACTATCCCGAATGGACACCTTCATTCCCGAAGCTAACCCGCTTCATCCGGAAAACACAGATGATCTGCGCATTTCCGTGCGTCGAAGCGGAAATAGCGGCTACGTGTTCGTAAATAATTATCAGCGTCGACAGAAGCAAGCGGAGCATCTTGCCGAAGTCCTGACGGTCCCGCTCGAAAACGGCTCCGTTACATTTCCGCCGATCGACATCCGCGACGGCGATTTCTTTTTCCTGCCGTTCAACATGCCGATCGGAAGCGCTGTATTGAAGACCGCGTTAGCGACGCCTTTGTGCGTCCTCAATGACCACACCTATTTTTTCTATACCGACGGAGATCCTTGTTATGACATGGAGGGGCCGGCCGGTAGGGCGGAGATCATCACATTAACACGTGAGCAAGCGCTCAACGCATATAAGGTACGCGTCGCTGAAGATCACCTCATTATCACGGACGGAGCGCTTATTGAAGACGAGGACGGCATAACGATCGAAAGCGGCCGGGATTTAAGAGTTCTGGTCTATCCGGATTTTCGAAAAGTCCCGGAAGGGATGACTGCCGCGGGCAAGTCGGGCGTTTTTCGCGTGTATGAGAAGAGATACGCAGATGCTTTGCCGGAAGTGTCGTTCGAGAATATTCCTTCCGATGACTCGCGTGCGCTATATTCCGTCCGCGCCGAATGTGCTCAGTCGGCGGCGGACTGCCTCCTGCACATTGCTTATCAAGGAGACAGTGCCAAACTCTATATCGACGGGAACCCCGAAGGTGACGATTTCAACACAGGGGAACCCTGGGAAATCGGCCTCAAGCGCTTCGGTATATCCAAAGAACTTACAATCGAGATCTTTCCGATTCGCGCCGAGGACGAGATCTTCCTCGAGAAACGTCCAACCTTTACGAACGGAGTCGCTTGTCGACTGGACGCAGTGAGGGCGGAGGCGAGGTACGAGACGAGAGTGCGTTTTTACATGAGCATGTCCGGATAATGATATTGGATCGATCACTGCGCGTACGGCCGATCGTCTCGCTTATCATAAGCTCCGTTGGCCTTGAGCTGACGGATCCACGGAGTTTGAATCAAGGGCATGGAGGCGACGACCTTCATTATCTTGCTTCCGACCGGGCTCAACCGATCCATGCCGGTCGTCCGATCCAATAACAATGGATCAAAGACGAGATCCGGCAGAAACGTTTCTCCGAGTTTGCGCACACGATCAAGGCGCTTCTTTCCCATACCCATGCCCCCACCGAAGATGGCGGTGCCCGAATACTGCGCTCCGAGGATCCCGGTCAACCGCTCGAGGTACTTTTCGACCGCACGCGATTGAATCTTTTCCGGAAAACCGGATTGGACGACAAAGCCCAGATGCAGGTCGTTAAGCGACCCGATGTACGGCGCAAGCTTTTCGAAAAACGCCATAGTGATCCCCGGCATCGCATCGGTATATAGTGGGAAGACGATGATGGCGCAGTCGGCGGCGGCGAGAGTCCCGGCGGTTTGCTCATGCTCACCGACGCGGTTGAGCAGTGCTTTTTCAATACGGACATCCGCGTTTTCGGAAAGACCATTTGCCAGTACATCAACGAGGATCCCGGAATTACCGTTTTTACCACGCGGCGAGCCGTTACAAAGTAGAAATTTCATCGTAAACCTCCTTTTCGGAACCGGTCAGGTGCAAAGCCAGGGTGAGGTCCGTCTGCAGATTGATCGACAGACGCGAAAAGATATTGCGGATGTTATGAAAGTCAACGGTATTCTTATCCGAATCGAGCAGGATCAGTCCCAACTCCGGCCGTTTCTCGTAGCGAGTCTTGTGATGAAACTCTTCTTTGTAAACGACGATGTACGGGTGGACCAACGGGATCATCCGGTCGCAGGTCTTCTTGGTCAAAGAGCTGACAAAGCCCATGGAAACAGGGGAGAGGAAGACGAACAAATCCGACTGCATGACGGACGTATAAACGGTGTCCATATCATCCCGGTGGGCGCATAGCCCCGGCGTTTTGACCCAGCAATCCCAACAGCCGGTACAATATCGGATATCCAGATCACGAAGCCGGATGACATCAATACGTCTATCCGGATTTTCGGTGGCGGCAACGCCGTCCAGTGTCGCCTCGAACTCAGTATACGAGTCGTCAGGTATCCCGTTCAGTATGGTGATTCTTTTCATGTGATTCTCCTTTCATCATCTCGAAAAGCTCCGGATATTCGTCAAATTTTCCGGTCATAAACGCGGTCGCGCCGATGATGTCACCGCCGGTTGCCCGGAGCCTGTCGACCAGGCTCTCCGTTGACGGATCCTCAACGATGCCCGCACAAATCATCGCGGCGAGCCCGTGGGTATACACGGTCAGTTTGTCGAGAATCGATTCGATCTCTTCATCACTGAATATCAGAAGGTTCGGTTCCTTGCGCATCTGGATCTTGCTCGTCTCGGAAAAGCGTCGAAACATATCCCGGCCGCGTGCGTCCTCCAGAAAAATCGTACGGTACACGACGGGGTAGTCCTTTGCGAACAACAGCATTCCGACGCCGATATTGAGAAAAATGTCCTCGGTGTAATTCTTCCCGGTATATCGGATCAACCGCTCGAAAGCCTCCTGCATCAA
>JAFGGR010000007.1 GCA_016930475.1 Clostridiales bacterium
TCTGCTTTTCTATGATTATCCGCCGATCTCTTGCGAAAAGCCTCGAAGGATCGGCCATGTTTTGAATTTCTACACGCGAAAGGAGTTTCGCAGGCAAGGCCTGGGGGGCGCCCTGATGCAGTACCTCCTGGAATATGCCAAGGAGCACGGGGTCGATAAGATGGACCTGGATGCCTCGGAGACCGGATATCCGCTTTATCTCAAGTGTGGCTTCCGGCCGAATGACCGATACATGCAATATGTCTTGAATCCGACACCGCCGGCTTCGACGACATGAGGAGATGAGAATATGATCTTTGAGACCGAACGACTCTTTTTACGTGAAATGACCCCGGATGATCTCCCGACGCTTCGCGCGATCTTGACGGACGATGAGGTCATGTACGCATATAACGGCGCTTTTTCGGAAGAGGAGGTCCGGGATTGGCTGGACCGCACGATGTTGCGCTACCGCGAAAACGGCTTCGGCCTCTGGGCGGTCGTGCTCAAGGAAACCGGTCAAATGATCGGGCAGTGCGGTCTGACTTATCAAACTCCGCTCGGAGAGAAGCTTCTGGAGGTCGGTTACCTGTTCCTTAAAGAGTACTGGCATTGGGGCTATGCGGCGGAGGCCGCGGCGGTGTGTAAGGAATATGCCTTTTCGACGCTCGGCGCCGAGGAGCTGTTTGCGATTATCCGTTGCACGAACCGCGCCTCGATCGCAGTCGCCAAACGGCTCGGGATGTTTTGTACCGAGCACTTCGTTAAGCATTACCGAGGCGTCGATATGCCGCATTTTCTTTATCGCGTCCGTCGGAACGAGACGTTGGAGATCGCCTACCTCGCCGATCATCCGGAGCACATCCCAACCTGCGCGAGTTGGATATACGGTCAATGGGGCTCCCAGTCCGGCGGAACTTTCGAGGGGGCGCTTCGAAAGTTTACCGCAGGCGCCAACAAGGAAGAAATACCGATCACCTTCATCGCACTTCACGATAAAAAGCCGGCCGGGACCGTCAGCCTTTGGGCGACCGATTCCACGATCCGGGATCTCACTCCGTGGATGGCTGCCGTATTCATTCATCCCTCTCACAGGGGCTTCAAGATCTCGATGGCGCTGATCGACCGGCTGATCGACGAGGCACGACGCTTGGGCAAAAAGGAAATATACCTCTCGACCGAATCCGCGCAGGGTCTATACACTAAATTCGGCTGGGAAGAGATCGGGACGCATGATTCGCCGTACGGCAAAGCATCGCTGATGCGTAAAAGCCTTGAGGAGTGAGTTTAGTCGGATCGATAACGGTTCGGGCGCTTAGTTCCAGTCCTTGAAAAGCCGCTTGGCCTTCTCGGACAGACGCTCGCCTTTTTGCTTGGAAATTTCGTTTGCCGCCGCAAGGCCGATCAGGATACAGCCGACGAGCAGGAGGTAGACCCACCAGTCCAGGCTTTCCCAGAATTCCCGGGTCATATATAGTCCAAGGATCACGATCGTGACAGCGGATAGGATAAACCATCGCTTGCTCTTTACCATGAAGGATACGATCAGCATCGCGAGCGCCGCGACGCCGAGGATCAAGGCATCGGTAAGATCGCCGGAAAATATCGCCGCCACGCCGAGCACCGCAAAGGACACGCAGGCGGAGACGAAGAGGAGCATAGCGGTCTCATTGTTTTTCCAAACGAAGTGATAAAGGAAGACGAAATACGCGACCGCAACGATCAGGTTATACTCCAGTACAATGATTCCGGGAATCTCGAATAACGGCTGAGCCCAGAACGACAACAACGCAAAAAAGCCCGCGACGGTCAGCGCGATCGAATCGCCGTTCTTCCGGTTGACGCGGCGAACAAAATTAAGCGCATACAGACAAAGAAGGATCAATCCCACCCAGAGTGCATATCGGCCGAGGATCAACAGATTGATCGGCGAGAGAACGCTGATCAGCGAAAGCCAGTCGATCTTTCTCCCGTCACCTTGAGAATTGAGGCTCTCCGCCTTTCCGGGATCGCCCGTCTCATATATACGATCGTGAAGAAGGCGTCCAAGTCCGGCCAAAAGGAAGAACAGGAGCGAGAAAACCACGAGCCCGGACCATTCCGGGTCGCCATTTAAAATTCGGTGAACCAGAAGAACCGATGCCCCGTATATCACCAAAAGCTCAAACCACACCGACAAATAGGTCTTCCCGCGAAGATATCGGAGGAATACGGAGGCGACGGGGAAAAGATATACGAGGGCGATCAGACCCGCAGCATCTTCAAAGAAAAACGCGACCGACAAGAGAAACGAAAACAGCGTCAGTCCGTACAGGCCGACCCGTTCGACGTGCGGGAGCGCGTAGTGAATTTTTTTCCCAAGCAAACGAATGGCCGGGACGATTGCCGCAAGGATCAATGCGGCTGTCGCGGGAAACAGGAGTACGAAGAAAGCGGAGTCGATACCCAGCCAATGATAAGCGGACAGCACGAGCGACATATACAGGGACGCACCGGTCGCCAAGGACAAGACGGTGCGATTGAAATCGGTGCTTTTCGAGAAATTATCTTTCAGAGATAGAATAAAGCGCACGCCCAAATAGGCGGTAAAGATCCACGCCATAGCCGGGATGAATTCCGGGTCATCAACAATCAAGAAATAAGTCGCGACCCCGGTTACCGTCATCGTCACAAGGCAGGACGCCTGAAGGGAATCGTAAGCGCGCAATCGCGCTCGGTTTTTGTAAAAATAAAGACCGGCAACCGCGAGGGCCGTGAAAAAGACCAGCATCACCCACGCCCCGTTGATATGCCCTTCAACATAAAGGATCAACGGGATGCAGGAAAGAATAAATGCAAAGGGCGCGAAGCCTGCCGCAATCCAAGATGAAATGCCTTGTTTCTTATCGGCGATCAGGACCGCCAGCATCACAAAAAGAATCGCGAACGGAAGCATCGCGAATAACAAGTCGAGGGCTGATACACTGCCCGATCTGCTCGCAAGGGCCGTGACCCCGACCATCGCGCCCAAGAAACATCCGAGCGAAAAGGCGATGTCCGAAACAATGGTCCTCGGTGAAAAGGCGATCTTCCGATCGGCAAAGAACGTCGCGAAAAAGAAAAGGGCGGACAGCACGGACAATGTGATTTCGGGTTTGATGTCATGTTGAACAATCGACGCGGCGAGCATGATCAATGTAAAGGCGATGATCGGCACAAAATAAAGGATCAGTCGTTCTTTATTGCGATACGCAAGGAAAAGGAAGCTCAGCAGAAGGACCGTGAGGGCGATCAGCTGAAGCGGCGACCATTCGTCGTTGATCATCCTTTCGGCAAACTGAAGGAGGTAGATCATCGTGGAAAGGATGAGGGTCAAAACCATCAGCCATTTGCGCATTTTTTCGGGAAAAACGGAGAGCGAGGCGATTATCGAAATGAAAGCGACCGCCAAAACCGTCAGCAACAGGTAATGCATATAAACGCCGTCCGTATTCAGCCGGGTCAGGCCGAGCGTCAAAAGTAAGACAAAAGGGATCGTGCCGGAGTATGTTTTTATACCGCGGAACAAGTCCGTCAAAAACAACGGCGCGAGTAGGATCGCCGAAAGGCCCGGCAGCCAGCCGGTTCCCGAAACGACGCTTCCGATCGCCGCGATCGCGACCGCATTAATGACCGAAAACATCGGCAATTTGCCTAAGACAAAAGATACGGGTAACGGCTTGTTCTGTCTCTTGCGGACAATGTTTCCCGAAATGATCAGGACTGCGGCGTATAAATACAAAAACAGAATGAATACTTGAAGCGGCAGCTTGAACGCGCTAAAGAAGAAAACCACCGAAGCGGAGACGCACCATAGGCACGCAATGGCAAACGTCGTGAATTTATACTTCCGCGCGCCGACCAGACACGCGACGGCCAGCACCACTGTCGCCGCGAAGAACACCCAATACCGACCGTCTCCGGACAAGGAAAAATACTTTCCGGCGAGTCCGAAAAAACCAACGCCGATCACGGAAAGCGGCAGAAAAATAGAAGCGATCACATAAAATGAAACGCCGGTCTTCGGGATCTTCAATCCCTTTTCGGCAAGGATCGACGCGGCGAAAAAAACCACCGAAGAGGAGCAAACGATCAGCAAGCGAATGATGTCCGGTAGATAAAGCCAGGTCGTAGTCGTAAATACCGCGCCGGCCAAAACAATAAACAGAACCCCGATGATCAAAAGAAAATTCATCGCGTTGAAAGGTTTACGCTCCGCGCGAGTCGGGGGCAGGGGCGCTGCTTGCCGGGGTTGCGTCTGCGCGGGCTGTTCCGTGACGGGTAAAAAAGTGGGCGGTGTGAAGATCTGCTGCGGAGTGGATTGGACTGTGCTCCGTGGCTGTACCTCGATCTGTGGCTGTCCGGGCTGTACCCCGATCTGCGGCGGCACATAAGACCCAGGCGGAGGAACACGCATCGCACCCGGATCCGGCCCGAGTCTTTCCCCTGTCGCTTCCTCATATTCCTGCGTGCTGATCCGCTTTTCCGAGTGAAGCTTCTGTGAAAATCTTCTCAGACGGTCGAAACGGCGTACATAATTCTGAGCCTTTTCCCGATAAACGAGGAACAGGATCAGGAAGGTTACGAATGCGGTAGAAAGTAGAAACTCGAGGATCATAAAAAATCTCTTTTCGCAAAAATCAATATTGATAACTATAGCATTCAAATCCGCAAAAATCTACAGAACGGAGACTTACACGCTCTTTTTACCACGTTTTTCGATGATCGGAATGAGGAACAGGATCTCTTCGTCTTATTGAGAACGGTTGTGCCGGTTCTCCTGCTATTTAATTCATCCCATGATGATATTCTCAGATCTACTCTGTGAACAATGACTGCCCGTACGCGTTAAAATACGAAAGACAGTCCGCAATCGGAATATCGTAGCCGGGCAACCCGGCGGCATAGGGAGCGATGTCATACTGCTGATAAGTAATCGAGAATCGTGTATCCCCGCCGGCGTCCAAAAACACCCATGCCGCCCTCGGAAAAGCCGATACGACCGTGGTTGCGTAATCATCGAAAACCATGCGGTTTTCCGGGGGAACGGCTTCAATAAAAGCAATTACATTTGTCTGCACATAATGCTCAAAAGCCGCCGGGTCGGTGCATAAATCACTAAACGTCAGATAATCACCGGAGCGGGCGTCAAACGTGTACGCTTCGACGATCACTCCTCCATGCGCACCTCCATAGTATGTGTACACGGAAACAAAGAAACTGATCAGTTTGTCGCTCACATAGGCGGGCTCCACTGCGGCATTGACCTCATACGGTCCGGCGAGCCCGGCCATTCCGTAATCGTCGTAAATTGCCTGGGCATCCAGACATGCAGACTCATAGGTAGCTGCGCTCTGCGCACGGATGGCCTCAAGGGTCTCGTTGATCAACTCGGCCGCCGCCGGATATGCCGGTATTTCGACGGTCAGATTCTGCAGGTAACCGGAAGCGAGCGAGGCGTTGTCGTCAGTATCCGTGTATTCGCCCTCGAAAAAGTCATAAATGATCGTAATTCCGCCGTAAATAAAGGCGTTGGGGTCGGCCGTCGGCTCGGGAGTGGTCTCTGCAGTGGTCACTGAAGCAGTCGTTTCCGTTGTTGCCGTCGTGATTTCAGTCGTGGGTGCCGAGGTCCCGGAACTTTCCGAAGTACTCGAAGCGGACGGGTCCTCAGATGCTTCCGTTTCCTCGGATGTGATTTCTTGCCGATCCTCCTCTTCACTTCGGATGGGAATGTTGTCGCACCCGGAAAAAAGAATGGATAAGATCACGATAAGAATAATTGCTACATTTTTCATCAATTCAACCTCCAATTTAGGACGGCAAGAGCGATATAACCGCCCGGAGCCGTATGGAAAGTAGGTTCTTTACAGGGTGAGCACTTTGTCCAGAGCTTTTCGAGCCGTGGTTACGCAAGGGGTATACTGAAGCTTATGCGCCGTATCGAAAAGCAATTCGCGATGCATAAAATACGATTCTCCGCCGTTCTCCATATCCGAAACCATGCCGCTGAGAAGCATCATCAGGTAATTCTGGCTGAAAGGCTTCATACGGCACAATTCCGCCAGCTTTTCGAGAAATTCGGGTTGAGGGCACAGGATGTCCGATGAGCAGTATCCGGAATCAACCAGCGCGCGGAGACCCAGACGCGTAAGTGCGTCCAGATGTCGCTCGATGAGCGGAGCGCTCGGAACCGAATATGTAAAACCGCGGCGCTTGACCTCAAAAGCATAATTCTTGTCCGAAAAGGGCCCGATGATCTCGTCGACGTGAGCAAGCGCGCTTTCCCCGAAATTCCCGGCCATGCCGTTTCCGGACAGGACGCGGGCGGTGTTCTTGGTGCGATCGAGGATCCATGTCCGGATCGTGCGACGGTCTCCGTCAAAGGATACCGTTCCGGCAATCAGGAAATTCAACGATTCCTTTGCGCACAGCGCGAAAAGGCCTTCCACGTCGGGCTCCGCAACACCGGAATCCGGGCCTTTCGAAAAGGATAGCGGGAAAAGAACGACCGGAACGACCGGAGCGGAAAATAAAAGCATCTCTCCAAGCAGGATCGGCAAGCCGACGGCAACGGCTCGCGAGTCGGCATCCTGCCCATCCGATGGAGATGTGGACGTGTCCGAATACAGATATAATCCGACGCGAACACTATGTTCCGGCTCCGGGAGAATATCCCGAAGAGCGGGGATCCAAAGTTTCCAGGAAGGAAGATCAATAATTCGAGGGCGATCGTCTGCACTGTCGACCTCAAGCAAGGGATCTGACGAAAAATCCGGTGCTTCGGGATCAGCCCTCACTCCGGACCCGGTCGGGGGGGACTCGAAAGTCTCTCCGAGAGTAGTCCCTTCCGTCGAAGGGCTGTCCGGAACGATCGAAGAATCCTCCGAAGGATCGGTGACCGGTTTTGGAACTGCCGGCCCGAATACGGCCCCCAGATTCTCCAGCGCCGGTGTGATCCCGGGACGGTCCAAGCTCTTGAGTTTTGCCCAGACGGCTCTTCCTTCATTGATCTTTCCGCTGTCTTTACATGCCTGAAGCAGATTAAGACCAATATATTCATTATGTTTCGCGGGATTATATCTCGGTAACGTCAGTCGGATGACCTCCCCGGGAAAGCCGTGCCGTCCCAGTTCGGCGGACATGCGTAACAGGCAATAATCGTTGGGATCTCCTTTGGCCAAAAGTTCTTCATAACGATGAAGGGCTTCGGACGGAGCTTTGCGTTCGAGTGCACGCGATGCCATGATGAGTTGCGGCAGATACGCATCCTTTTCCATCGCCAATTCACTTAAGGCCGCTTCAACTGCCGAAGGACCCTTTCTTGTCTCACAATACCGAACCAGCAATTTCAGATTCTTCTCGTTGTTGGGGTTATCGATGAGCGAAAACCAGATGCTTTCGATGCTGTCCGGCTCTCTTTGCACCGATACGTTCGGCGAAGATGAAGGGACAGACGGCGTGGGGGACGGTGTCGGCGTTACGGTGGCTTTCGAATCCTGCGCCGGTTTGCTCAACTGAATCTCCGATTCTTTCAATTTGACTTCCGGCCCCTTCGGATTCGCGGGCAACTTCGACCCGGACTTCGTCTCGGGGATCACTTCGGTCGGCAGAGAATTGCCCGGCGACCGGGTCTCTGAAGAGTTTGCGGAGAGGCTCCCGGATGGAAGATCAAAATCATAAGTCGCATTTCCCGGGCGCTCTAATTCTTCAACGGAGTCGGACCCACCTTCGGACTTGTGCTTGTGACCTTTGAAAAAGTCCGGCAGTTTCATTTCCTGTTCCTCCGTAACCCGTTAGTGTTCTGCTTCAATTATTCTATTCCTCAAATTCACTGTCCGCAAGCAAGGCGGGCCGGATCGCACTCGATCAGTATGGGATCAAAAGCAATTCTCCCGCTTATTGTCGCGGTCACAGACGCCTTCTTTTCCACAGCGATAACAGATCTCGTTTTCCAAATAGACGTCCTTGCGAAAGCGATCCATATTTTCGAGCGATGTGCGCGCGATCGCTTCCATCGCCTCGGCCGTGAAGAATGCCTGATGAGAGGTGACCAAGACATTCGGGAAGCTCATCAGACGCACGAGTTCTTCATCCTCGAGGATATCATTGGAACGGTCTTCGAAGAAGTAATCGTCCTCCTCCTCGTAAACGTCCAGGCCGACGCCGCCGACCTTCCGGTTCTTGACAGCATCGATCAGAGCGGTCGTGTCGATCAGGGCTCCGCGCGAGGAATTGATCAGGATGACATCATCCTTCATCTTAAGGAGTGTATCGTGATTGACCAGATGCGTTGTCTCGGGTGTCAACGGACAATGAAGCGAGATCACATCCGACTGCTTCCATATCTGCTCGAGATCGACCATCTCGAAATCGGGATCCTTCGGGGGATACGGGTCGTACGCGATGACGCGCATTCCGAAGCCCTTGAGTATGCCCGCCATGATTCGGCCGATTTTTCCGGTCCCTATAACTCCGGCGGTTTTACCGTGAAGGTCAGTGCCCATGAGCCCGTTGATCGAAAAGTTGTAATCCCGGGTACGCGAGTATGCGCGGTGGGTCTTTCGGTTCACCGATAAAAGGAGAGCGCAGGAGTATTCCGCAACGGCGTACGGAGAATACGCGGGCACGCGCATCACGTGGATCTTACCGAAAGCCTCCCGGAATTCGACGTTATTATAACCGGTACAGCGCAGAAGGAGAGCGCGGACGCCGATTTCATGAAGTTTCTGAAGCACCGTCGCGTCAACGTGATCGTTGACAAAAACGCAAACTGCGTCGCAGCCCTCCGCCAAGACACAATTATCGACCGAAATACGTTCTTCGATATACTGGATCGAAAACCCGAACTCCGGTGAGAGCCGGTCAAACCAGACGCGATCATAGGGTTTTGTGTCGTAAAAGGCGATTCTCATCGTTGTTTACCTCGGCGGACCCAAAGCGACATCCGCAAAATTGACCGGCAGTCCGAGCGGAAAGATCCGGATCTGACCGGACAGTTCACGCCCTTTTCCGCGGGTGATCCCGAACTTCGGAAGGATAAAAGTAACGGTGCAGTCGGCGGCCACGGCATACGGATCGGCTTCTGCCGTATCCGAATCCACACCCGTAGGGATATCGATGGATACGACTCGCGCTCCGCGAATATGCGCTTCCTCAATCTTTTTGGTGATTTTCTGCAGAGAAGGCGGTAACGGCCGCGTAAATTCGTATCCGGTCCCGATGATCCCGTCAACGATAACACAGGGGATGCCCGAAACCTTCTCGTCGATCATGCGCGAGACACCGCTTCTCAGTTTCTGAGCGTCAAATTCCTCGGCCGGCAGGATCCGTATTCCCAGAAGTCCCGCCGCTTCGCGCATGACACCGACCACACCGGTGTGCTCAACACCCGGGAAGCAGTCCCATACCGTGACCGAAAAGCCGCGCGAATGCATCAGCCGGGCGCATACATACGCATCACCGCCGTTGTTGCCCCGCCCCGCGAATATGTGGATCGGCGTGGTCGTCGCACCGGCGACGTACGAGCTGATATCTGCGACGGCCAAACCGGCATGCTCCATCAACACATTCAGGGGGATCTGGTACTTTTTGACGATCACCCGATCGATCGCCCGTTGCTCCTCACGCGTCAGGGTACTTCGGACACAACGGACCGGCACGTAAGGTTCTCTCGGCGGGACCGGATGCAGGATGCTCTTTTGGGGCCAGAAGGGATTATCCGGTTGCTTCATCTACATCCTCGAATCGTCTTCACATAACACTTCGACATTACCTGTTCATTTTAGCATATCGGAAAAATTTTTGAAAACGGTTTATTCGCTTCCCGGTGCTTTGAAAAAAGCATCGAGCGCTCGGTAGATCGGCACGGAAAGCAGCGCGATCAGAAGTCCCGCCGCGATCGACGCCCACAGCAAAAACGGCAAATAGAGAAAAAGTCGGGCACTCCCGGTCAAAAAAGCTCCCGCCGATATTTGTCCGATGGAATGCGCCGCGGCCCCCCCCGCACTGACTCCGAACAGCGAAAAGAGTTTGGTCTGTCGCAGGACAAGCATGGCAAAGACCGCCAGAAGACCTCCGCACAGGGAGAAGAGAAAAGCGCTCAGATTCCCCCCGAAAGCGAAAACCGCCAACGTGCGCAGAAGCACGATGCCGACGGACGGTATCGCGCCGAAAAGATAGACCGATATCAGAATAACGATATTTGAAAGGCCCAGTCGAAATCCGGGGATCGGGAATAGACCGGCCGGAATGATCATCGCTTCGGCGACTGTCAGTACCAGCGAGAGTGCCGTCATCACGCCCCAAGCGGTCAGTTTTGCCGTCCGATTCTTCATTTTTCCTCCGCTCATCCGGAAATCGCGTCGATCGCGTCCCCGACATCCGTCAACTCCGGATCGTCGTCGGCGTATTCAATGCGTAACACCGCTCGAAAAGGGACACACACCACGGTTTGTCCGGCCTTTGATATGGTCCCGGTCTCGACGCAGATCTTATCCGGGCAGTCCGAATGATTGACACGGGCACCTGTGGAGTCCGCGATCACCGTAAAAATCTCCCCGTCGATATCCGCGGAATACTCGACCGGATCCATTCCGTCGTCGATCGCACAGCGCCAGACTTCATCACCCGCTATGGTCAGGACGGCCACGGTCCGTGCGCTTTTCTCCGCCCCCCGCATATTGTGCATCACCGCAAACGGAATGACACCGATCATGGCAAGGGCGATGATCAAAACGAGGTCCCGGAAACCGAATCGCAAACCCGGGCGATCATTCTCCGTCAAAATAAGTCACACTCTTCCCTTCCGTTACCCTGAAGGTCCCTAAAAGGTTCTTACTGACCAGGACTTCGCCGTCCACTTTCGCCATGACCAACCCAAGATCACGGTGCCCGCTCCAATAGCGGATCGCCTCTTCCCTGCCCATCACGAATAATGCGGTCGAGAGTATGTCGCTTCTCACACCATTTGAATCGATGACGCTGACCGACAGGAGATCGGATTGAGCGGGGCGGGCAGTTTCGGGATCCATAATATGAATATACACCTTTCCGTCCTGCTCGAAAAACCGCTCATATCCGCCCGATGTGATGACATGCGTGTCCTCCGAGCCGAGGACGCCAAGATACTGCTGTCGATTTTCCGGATCCGTGATCGCCACCCGTAAAAGGTCTCCGTTCGGCTTACGACCGATGACCGTAACGTTTCCGCCGAGATTGATCAGGGCCGTTTCGAAATCAAATTGCTTGATAATTTCCTTGACGCGATCCCCCGCGTAGCCTTTTGCAACGGCGCCCAAGTCCATGCTCATACCCGGGTTCTCCAACTTCACCCTGAAGCCCGTTTCATCCAAAAGTAAATGCTCGTAACCGATACGTTCAAGAACCGATCCGATTTCAGCGTCGTCCGGTACGCGGTGCTCTCCGCTCGAAAAGCCCCACAGGTCCATGACCGGCGCAATGGTAATATCAAACGCCCCTTCGGTCTCCTCACTGTATAAGAGTGCTGTTTGAATCAACGAAAATGTCTCCTCCGAGACCTCCGTCCATTCGGATCCGGCAGCGGTGTTGATCGCAGAGACCTCGCTTTTCGGGTCGGTGCGCGACAGTAGGCGCTCGAGACGATACACTTCGTCCCGACCGGCGGCGACCGCGGCCTCGGCTTCCGCTCCGCGCACCTCGATACTCATTAACGTGTTCATCGCGAAAAACTCGACCTTCGCGCTTGGCGAAGATATAGACGCGTTATCGGCACACGCGGAAAATGAAAAAGCAAGCACCAGGCAGACGAAACACACACCGCCTCGCCCTGCTGATTTTCGAAAAAGGAAACGGGTCCGGTCCGTCACTTTCTGTCCTCCGGTATGGATATCAAACTCTGCGGATCGCCCGGAAAGGCTCATCATCCCGGGCCGGTCGATCGCTTTCGTCCGCTTCCCGGTCATTCGGCTCTGCTATTTTCGAGGTGCTGCGGCGCTTCCTGATCGTCAGGAAAGCGGCCAGCAGAGAAATCACCATGAACAAAGTCGAGGCAGTCAGGACGCTCCACCAAACGGTGAGGTGTTGTTCCGTGATCTGAGCGGATATTTCGCATTCGGGGAATGTGAATTTCGAACGGATCAGCGCATCCTTGCCAATCGGAAAAACCCCGGACGCGATCCGTAAAAGACCGAACCGATCCGTGTTGTTGATGAAGTAGAAGTTCTCTTCACTTGGAATATACGTCATCAGTGAGCTTTTCAAATCGTTATAAGCGATCCCGTCGATCGGGTCGGGAAGGACCGCCTCATAGCAGAATATTCCGATATTGTCCGCTTTGCTCTCCTGTTGCGAAGGGCCCCCTGGGCCGTAATCAAAGGAGTCTTCAAACTCCGAGGAAGGATCGGGGCTCTGATCGATACTTGCCAACTCATCAAAATAGATATACGCTCTCGGCTTATCCATCCCGGCCGTCCGATCGATTTTTCCGCCCGGCTCGCGGACGACGCCGATGATGATGAACTCTCCTGCACCGACCCGGATCGATTGTCCGACGACATCCGTCGATTTATATAGAAGCCACGCCAACTGCTCGTTCAAAACGATGTTCTGAGGCTCCAGAGGCTCCTCGGTGAGAAAACTTCCCGCCAGAAGTTCTCGCGGATGGAAAAGGTAATAATTACCGGATATTCCGGTCACGACCGTTTCCGCTCCGACGCCGGCATCCTCTCCGTCGACCATCCCCTGTACCCAGGCTCTCGTGTCCGTATAATAGGCGTCGACCCATTTTCGGGCGCCAACGGGCGTTTTAGGCTCA
>JAFGGR010000059.1 GCA_016930475.1 Clostridiales bacterium
AAGAAAAGGTCATCCATATCGGTCGTGTTTCGAAGACCGTTAAGGGCGGTAGAAATTTCCGGTTTGCGGCGCTGGTCATCGTCGGAGACGAAGACGGGCATGTCGGTAAGGGCCTTGGAAAAGCGGCTGAAATTCCGGACGCGATCCGCAAGGGAATTGAAGACGCCAAGAAAAACATGATCACGGTTCCGATCAGCAAATCTACCATTCCTCACGCGACGTTCGGCGTTTTCGGTGCGGGCAAGGTAGTTATGAAGCCTGCCAGAGAAGGTACCGGTGTTATCGCCGGCGGCCCCGTACGTGCAGTCTGCGAGCTGGCGGGGATCAAAGATATCCGCACCAAGTCATTGGGGACCAATAACCCCAATAACGTTGTAAACGCAGTGCTCGAAGGACTCAAGGCTTTGCGCTCCATCGAGGAAGTCGCAAAGCTTCGCGGAAAATCCGTCGAGAGCATGAAGAAGTAGGAGGTTTTCACAATGGCTGAACTCAAAGTAACGCTGGTGAAAAGTACCAACAGTTCCAGCAAGAATCATTGTGCTACGGTCAAGGCTCTCGGCCTTCGTAAAATCGGCCAAAGCGTCGTTCATACGGATAACGGGGCGCTTCGCGGTATGCTGCACAATGTTGCCCATCTTGTTACGTTCGAAGAAGTCTGATGGAGGTAAAACGCAACATGAAACTCAATGATATGACTTCAAGCGGAAACGCAAAGCCCGTACGCAAGGGTAGAGGAGTAGGTTCCGGCTTCGGCAAAACTGCCGGTCGTGGACACAAAGGCCAGAATTCCAGGGCCGGAGGCGGTGTTCGTCCCGGATTTGAAGGCGGCCAGATGCCTCTTTACAGACGCTTGCCGAAGCGCGGATTCAACAACAAGAGATTCGCGAAGGATTACCTGGAGATCAATGTGGGTGATCTTGAGAATTTAGCGGACGGAACCGTTGTCGATGCCGAGCTTCTAGGCAATACCGGACTTCTGACCGTCCCGAAGGTCAACGACGGGATCAAGATACTCGGTAATGGCGAGCTGACTAAAAAACTGACCGTTAAAGCCGCCGCATTCTCGGGACCGGCCAAGGAGAAAATCGAGAAGGCTGGTGGAACGGCTCTGGAGGTATGATGATGAAGGGTTTGTTCGATACCTTGATCAATGCGTTTAAAGTTCCGGACTTGAGAAAGAAGCTCCTGTACACGGCATTCATCATGGCGATCTATATGATTGGCGGACTGATCCCTTCGCCGGGAATCAACCGCGAAGCGTTTACTCAATTGGTTCAGAACTGGGGGCAGATCGGCGGACTCATGGATATCATCTCCGGCGGCGGACTTTATGCCGCTACGATCTTTGCCATGGGTATCACTCCGTACATCAACTCCTCGATCATCATGCAATTGCTGACGGTCGCGATCCCGGCTTTGGAACGCATGCAAAAAGAAGGCGAGACGGGCAGAAAGAAGATCCAGAGGATCGTTCGTTTTGTAACGATCGGTTTGGCTCTTCTCCAAGCTTCGGTTTTCTGTTACGCAACACGCTCCGCGATGACGGACTATCTTCCCAGACCGCTGAACGCGGCCTTGATTATCCTTACATTTACGGCGGGTACCGCATTCATTATGTGGCTTGGAGAGCGGATCAACGAGAAGGGCATCGGCAACGGCATCTCACTGATCATTTTTGCCGGTATCGTGACTCGTATTCCCGATATGGCCAAACAATTGGTTATTTACGCACAGGATATTTACGGCAAGGTCAACGCATACACTTTGGACAATTTGGAGAGGATCCGCAATCGGGTGCTTGGCTTTCTGGCGGGCGGCGGCTTGTTTATCGTTGTCTCCTTGGTGTCGATTGCGATCATCATCTTTGTAATCTACGTCCAGAACGCAGAACGCAGAGTGCCGGTGCAGTACTCCAAGAGAGTCATCGGACGCAAGATCTACGGCGGTCAGAATACCTATATACCGCTTAAGGTCAATCAGTCCGGCGTTATGCCCGTTATCTTCACCATGTCGATGATCGCTTTGCCTTCCACCATCGTCACGATGTTCTTCGCAAACAGCGACAATTCTTTTGTGAACGCTCTGCGTGACCCGTCCGAACACTGGTGGTACTATGCTGTGAACTTCCTGCTGATCATCGGATTTACTTTCTTCTATTCGGCGATCCAGTTCAATCCGATCGAAATCTCGAATAACCTCCAAAAGAATGGCGGCTATGTCCCCGGTGTTCGACCCGGACGTCCGACTTCGGATTTCATCGCCCGCACGGCGAGGCGACTGAACTGGGCCGATGCGCTGTTCTTATCCATAGTGGTTTTGGTACCGACACTGATCGGTAAGTTTACGGGTCTGCCCAATGTATGGTTTGCCGGTACGTCTGTCCTGATCATGACCGGTGTGGCGAATGACCTCGTGAAACAGATCGAATCGCAGATGGTGACACACCATTACAAAGGGTTCCTTGACTGATGCATTTGCATCGGAACAAGGGGGTGCAGGACATGCACATCGTGTCAGCGACATCATTCATCAATCATCAGATGACCGCATGCGGAGAAACACTTTTGACCGCATGGGGTCATTTGTGTTCATTCTTGAACCATTCTGTCTGTAATAGCGAGCGATCTCGCAAGAAAGGATCAATGCCATGCGTTTGATTTTATTGGGAGCCCCCGGCTCCGGAAAAGGAACCGTTGCGGCTGCTTTGCACGAGAAGTATGGGGTCGCTCACATCTCGACCGGCGATATTTTTCGGGCGAACATCAAAAACGATACCCCGCTGGGGCGTTCTGCGCGCTCCTTCATCGAAAAGGGCGATCTCGTTCCGGATTCCGTTACGATTTCGATGTTGGAGGATCGCCTGTCTCAACCGGATTGCGCGAGGCAATTCATGCTTGACGGTTTTCCGAGAACCATAGCTCAGGCGGTCGAGTTGGATCGCTACCTCGGGGAAACGAACAGAAAAATCGATGCGGTGGTCAGCCTGTCGGTTCCGGACGAGCTCATCATCAAACGTATTTCCGAGCGACGTATTTGCACGGCATGCGGAACCGGTTTCAGTCTGACATTTAATCCAACGCTCGTTGAGGGCGTATGCGACTTATGCGGCGGCAAGGTGGTCCAACGAAAAGACGATCAGCCCGAGACGGTTCACGTTCGTCTGCAAACCTATTATGAGAAGACCGCGCCTCTTGAGGCGTATTATCGAAATCTCGGATTGGTCGTGCAAATCGACAACTCGACCGGCCTTGGACCGGCAATGATTGCGTTGGAAGAGAAAATGAAAGAGCGCGGCATTCTTTTCGAGGCGATAGAATAATGGTACGTTTAAAAAATCAGATCGAAATCGAGAAGATGAAGGCAGCCGGACGAATTGTCGCCTTGGCCTTATCCGCTGTTGAAATGGCGGTTAAGCCCGGTGTGAGCACTTGGGAGCTGGATCAGATCGCAGAGCGGGAGATTCGCGCTCACGGAGCGGTCCCCTCTTTCCTGAATTACGGATCGCCTCCTTTTCCGGCATCGATCTGCGCCTCGATCAATGACGAGGTGGTGCACGGTATTCCGAGCAGATCCAGAGTTCTGAAGCAGGGAGATATCATCAGCATTGACGTTGGAGCGTGCCTCGACGGATTTCACGGAGATGCGGCAAGGACATTCGCGGTCGGAGATATTTCCGACGAGAATAAA
>JAFGGR010000060.1 GCA_016930475.1 Clostridiales bacterium
GCATCCGTACGAAGCCCCGAATCTCCGACAGATCGCCCGGAAAGTCACGCCGGTTGTCCCGGCGATCGGCGCCAAACCGACACGAACGGATCCCGGAACGGGCGCTTGCTTGAACTCCGACTGCGACATAACGTTTCGAGGAACAAAATCAGCGTCTCCCCCTCGTCTCTTGTTCTTGCCATGCGTAACATTTCGATATATCATTAATATCAGCCTCATGTTTTTTCATTTAGGTTCATTATACCGTTTCTCATCCAAAGATGACCGTTTATCGGTTTTTTTCGGAGAATGTAAGGGAGTCATATGCGAGGTCGCCTGCACAGCATCGACATTCGGGCGTTGGATTGGATCTACGAGAACCTTCGCTCGAGAAAACTAGACCCGGTCATGCGGTTTTTGTCCTTTACGGGCAACATCGGCATCGTCTGGTTTATCGCCGCATTTCTGCTGTATGTCACGCGGGTAAGTCCCGAAGCGACCTTTTGTATCGTCCTGGCTTTGATCTCCAGCGCCCTGGTGGCAAACATCGTCCTGAAGCGGATCCTTCGTCGCGATCGACCTTTCGTCAGTCGCGACGACCGAAATACCTTGATCGCGCCACCGTCTGATTTCTCTTTCCCGTCCGGGCACACCTTTTCATCCTTTGCCGCCGCGACAGCGATCCTGATGAACGCGCCGAAACTCGGCATCATCGCATTGATCTATGCCGGCGGGATCGCCTTTTCGAGACTGTATCTTTATGTACACTACCTCTCCGATGTCCTGTTCAGCGTACTTTTCGGCGTCGGGACCGGTCTTCTCGTGTGTTACCTTTATAACATAAATGTTCCGCTGTAATGGAGTTGTTCCTTTTTTCATTATCGAAAAGCAAAAACCAGGGCTTTCCGAAAGCCTTTTTTTGAAAAACGGATTTGTGTTGACGCCTTGTCAACACTCTCTTCCATCGTTATAATAAGGTTCGCGGTGAGATTTTTATACCGCAGTATCCTCAAGGCTTGCTTCGGTCGTTCAATGGATAGGACAGCAGTTTCCGGTACTGCCGATACGGGTTCGACTCCTGTCCGAAGCGCCATCAAAAAAGGACTGTACCGGGTGGGAAGCGCGGCACAGTCCTTTTCCATTGCATTCTGTTGATTCGCCTTTCGGACCTTCCCGGCTCACGCACACAGGATGCTCTGCACACAAGCCGCTTCTTTCTCATCAAATCATTTTAAGGTAGTCTTCCTCCGTAATCGGGATCGCGATCGAATACGAGAATTGAAGAAGGCCGGAATTCATCTCGTAGATCTTCCATTTCCCGTTGTCGGAAACCATCGCAAACATCGCAATATAAAAGGTTTCATCCAGCTTAACCATCGCCATGTATTCGATATAACTGTCATAACCGAACGCCGTTACACGCTTGTCGATAAAACTTTTGTACTCCTCCGAGTTTTGATAGTCGGCATCGATTGCGTCCGCGCGCACAAAAGTTAGGCCTTTGAGTTGTTCCGGATTCAGTCGGCTCGCAATCGATTCAATTTCCTGTTGAGCCATTTCCGGTTCTGTTGAAAATGCGTTCGGCTGCAAATATTCTTCTCCAAGGAGGAGGCTGGATGCGAACTGAAGCGTGCTTCCCGCCGATTTCCCCTGAGAAACCGCCAATATCGCGGGCGCATAATCCGGGTACTGTTCCGGCATATTATACTGTGTCAGAGGATTATAGGAGCCGACGCGCTCCAATTGAAGCGCAAATCGGGCTTCGGGCGCGATTTCCTCGCTGGCAAATGCGGAGCACGCCAAATCAAAGCGCTTGTCCCGGACACTCTCTACAAAAAAGCGAATGGACTCCTCGGGCGTGGAAAACCAATCTGCGCCACCTGTGGCGGACGATTTGCGGAGAGTGCCGATCACTCCGAATTGTGTCAGTAACAGCACGACCGCGAGCGCCACGCACAGAACGGACAAAACGATCGTGGATATGGGGAGCTTTTTCTTGACTGAAACCGGTTCTGTCAACTCGGCGAGTACTTCAATGTCAGACGCCGCTTCCTCATCGATTTGCTCCGTTATGTCCCCGGCTGAGGGTTTGTTATTTATTACGATTACTTCCTGCGACAATGTCTCGTCTGCGACGCCGCCGTTCAGGTCTTTTTCCTTTGGATCCATTGAATATTCCTCCGTGATTCCTCTATTTATTCATCCACTATAGCATATGCCCGTACCGGAGAACCATCGCCGTTTTTGATTTTTAAGGGCGCAGCGGAAAAAAAGAATCGTCCCTCGGGCAATTCTCCCGTTCGAACCAGTCCCTCGACAAAAACCGTCCGGTTTTGAAAAAACTCGCGATGCATATGAAACGGGTCGCCGGGGCCCGACAACGTCGGCAGGTCAGCGCCGATGAGAAGCGGGCGCTTTTCGAGAAGAAACGCGATCAGCTCGTCGGAGAAGACCGGATAATCCCCGAAATACTCCGGGCTTCCCGCCTTCTGCTCCCAGCCGGTCGAAAAAATGATCCGGTCGTCCGAAAATATTCCCTGCCTCTGCGCTTCGCTCAATTCGATGATCGTCTTTCCCTCCGACTGTCGAAGGCCCGGTTTGACACAAATCGCCTCGCCCGCAAAACTCTGTATTCCGATTTCCGAAACGGTGGCACCGTCCGGTAAAAAATGTCGCGGGGCATCCATGTGCGTTCCGGTATGACTGCCGAAACAGATCGTCGATACCTGGTACTCATGATCGGGAAAGCCGCGATCGATGTCGATGCGGACTCCGGGGTCGCCCGGAAAGACGGTCATCCCCTGAAAAACTTCCATACTTAAATCAAGAATCCTCGTCATCTTGCTCCATCCCTTCCATCAACATAAAGAATCGCCTCAGTTGCCGCGCCACGAATGCGGGCTTCGGATTCTCCGGTTTGTAGCGGATATACGGCTTGCTGACCGCGGACAACAGGATCCTGCCGGCGTTTTGAGGACTGGCCAGCACCCTGGATAGCGCCTCCATATTCGGGCGCGCATTCTCGGCATAATAAAGGAGAGCCGTGCCGTCCTTCACGGTGACGCGTGAAAAATCATAGCGCGCGGCCATATGCCGGACATACGCGATGTCGGTCAAAACGCGGACTTCTTCCGGCAAGGTGCCGTACCGGTCCGTCAGTTCTTCCCGGACATCCTTCAGATCCTTATAATCGGATATTGCGGCGATCCTTCGGTACGCGTCCATACGCTGTCCTTCGTCGGAAATGTAGTCCGGCGAAATATACGCGTCGATATCGATATCGACGGTTGCCTCCCTGAGACGGATCGTATCAATGCCCTGAAGATCCTTGATCTCCTCGTCGAGCATCCTGCAGTAGAGTTCGTAGCCGATCACGTCCATCTGGCCGTGCTGTTCACTGCCGAGGAGGTTTCCGGCGCCACGCACCTCCAGATCCTTGAGTGCGATTTTAAAGCCCGAACCCAGCTCCGTAAAATCACGGATCGCCGCCAGACGTTTCTGGGCGTCCTCGGTCAGGACTTTATCGCGCCGGTATGTGATATACGCGTAGGCTTGACGGTCCGAACGGCCGACACGTCCCCGAAGTTGATACAACTGAGACAAACCGAAACGATCGGCGTCTTCGACAATGAGCGTATTGACGTTCGGCATATCGATCCCGGATTCGATGATGGTCGTACAAACCAGAATATCCGCCTCGTGGCGGATGAAACTCTCAATCACACTCTCCAGCTGGCGCTCCGCCATCTTTCCGTGCCCCATGACGATCCGCGCGCCGGGCAAGGCCTTCTGAAGTTCGATGACTTTCTCCTCAATCCGGTGCGTATCGTTAAAGAGGTAGAAAACCTGTCCCTGTCTGGATATCTCACGCAAACAGGCATCCGTCACCATATCCGGATCGTATTCCAACACATAGGTCTGTACGGGCCGGCGATCGAGCGGGGGC
>JAFGGR010000061.1 GCA_016930475.1 Clostridiales bacterium
GATGAATGTCTGAAGTTATTGGAGCAGGCGCTGGATATTGCGCCGGATTTCGCTGATGTTATATGCAGTATGGGCGTTGTCTATTACTTCAAAGGGGACTACGACACTTCCAACTCGCTTTTGGATCGGGCGTTGGAGCTCGATCCCCTTCACGTAGGTGCCATGGTGACAAAGGGAAATACTTTGCTCTCTCAATCGCTACCCGAGGAAGCGTTGATCTGGTATGAGAAGGCGTTGGAACTCGAAGAAGATTTTCCGGACGCGATCCGCGGAAAGATCGACGCATTGCGTGCGCTCGGTCTTGAGGATGAAGCCTCCGAATGGATCAAAAAAGAGGGAGATTTTTTCGACGATAACGATCGATAGAAATCACGCAAATGCAAGGGCTCCGATCACCCGGAGCCCTCTGGTTTATGAATCAGCGAAATTTTTCCATCTGCCTCAGTTCTTTCTCTACCTCGGATGGAGACGGCCCCCCGGTGACCTTGCGATTTTCCACACAGCTTCGGATGCGGATGGCATCGTAAACATCGCGGTCGAACAGAGCGGAAAAAGACGTTAGAGTATCCAGATCCAGGTCGTCCAAGGCTTGGGATCGCTCGATACAATGTCGGACCAGTTTACCGGACACCTCGTGGGCGTCACGGAACGGCAGGCCCTTCTTGACTAGATAATCGGCAAGATCCGTTGCGTTCGAAAAGCCTCCCTTGGCGGCTTCCAACATTCGATCTTTATGAAGTTTCATGGTGCGGACCATCCCCGTAAACGGAGGCAACGCGGCCTGCAATGTGTCCAGAGCGTCGTAAAGCGATTCCTGGACCTCCTGCATGTCCTTGTTGTAGGTCATGGGAAGTCCCTTCATAACAACCAGGAGAGCGACGAGGTCTCCGAAGACGCGTCCGGTCTTACCGCGAGTCAGTTCGGCGACATCGGGATTCTTTTTTTGAGGCATGATCGATGAGCCGGTGGAATAAGCGTCATCCAGTTCGACAAAGCCGAATTCCTGACTAGCCCACAGGATGATGTCTTCCGAAAATCGCGAGAGATGCATCATCAGTATGGAAAGCGCGCTGACCAGTTCGATCGCGAAGTCGCGATCCGCTACGCCGTCCATACTGTTTCGCGTAACGCCGTTCAGGCCAAGCTCCATCGCGACGGACTCGCGGTCCAAAGGATAAGTCGTTCCGGCCACTGAGCCGGAGCCCAAAGGTGAGACGCAAGTCCTGCGGACCGCATCGTCAATACGGCCGATATCCCGCTCCAGCATCGCGATGTATGATGTCAGATGATGCGCGAAGGTGATCGGTTGAGCGCGTTGCAGGTGCGTATAGCCGGGCATGTACGTTTCAAGATTCTCCTTGGCGCGTTCGATCAGTGTTCCGTGTAAATCGAGGATCAACGACCGAATCACCTTGGCTTGATTGATCGCGTATAATCGCTGATCCAGAGCGACCTGATCATTGCGGCTTCGTGCGGTATGAAGTCGCTTTCCGGCGTCTCCGACTCGCTTCGTGAGCTCCTCTTCAATGAACATGTGAATATCTTCCGCGCCGGAATCAAAAGTCAGGACCTTGTTTTCGATGTCGGTCCGAATCCCTTGAAGACCCTTCTCGATCGACAGTGCGTCGGCATCGGACAGTAAGCCTTGTTTGTTCAACATGTGACAATGCGCGATACTGCCCTGGATATCTTCCGCGTACATCCGGGAGTCAAAGGGCAGGGAAGAGTTATAGTCGTTGACCGAAGAGTCCAACGGCTTCTGGAAACGCCCCGACCACATCAATTTGGCCACAATAACACCTCGATTCAGTCCAGTAGATCGTTTTTCTTTTTCATCTGGGCGACCACCTTCATCGGGAGCCCGAAGCAATTGATAAATCCGGTCGCGTCGGCTTGGTTATAAACTTCGTCCGCGGAGAAGGTCGCTATAGCTTCATCGTAAAGTGAATACGGCGAAACCGTTCCGGCGGGCATACAATTTCCCTTATAGAGCTTCAGGCGAACATCTCCGGTAACGGTTTTCTGCGTCTGATCGACGAAGGCTGAAAGCGCTTCGCGCAAAGGATGAAACCATTGTCCGAAATAGACCAGCTCGGCAAAACGCTGTGCCACGAGATCCTTATAGTGAAGGGTATCGCGATCTAATGTAAGAAGCTCAAGCTCGCGATGAGCGGCATACAATACCGTTCCGCCCGGAGTCTCATATACGCCTCTGGACTTCATTCCGACAAGGCGGTTCTCGACCATATCGACGATGCCGACTCCGTTCTCTCCGGCAAGCTTGTTCAGGAGCTTCAGAAGTTCGACCGGCGCGTACTCCTTGCCGTCGATGCGCTTTGGCACGCCTTGCTCAAAGGATACGGTGACGTATGCAGGTTCATCCGGAGCTTCTTCCGGCGATTTCATGAGTTTTAATATCTTCTTGTAATTCGGCTCGTTCTTGGGATCCTCAAGATCCATCCCTTCGTGAGAAAGATGCCACAGATTCTCGTCCATCGAATAATTGTCTTCTTTGGTAACAGGGACCGGGATGTTACGGGCCTCGGCATAATCGATCTCTTCGTCACGCGATTTGATGTCCCAGATCCTCCATGGAGCAATGATCTTCATCTCCGGAGCCAATGCTTTGATCGTGAGCTCGAAACGAACTTGGTCATTGCCCTTTCCGGTGCAACCGTGCGCGATGGTCGTGCAACCTTCACGCTTCGCGATCTCAACCATTCGCTTTGCTATGACGGGACGAGCAAAAGAGGTCCCCAAGAGGTATTTGCCCTCGTAAATAGCTCCGGCCTTCAAGGTCGGATAAATATAGTCCGTTATAAACTCTTCGCTGATGTCTTCGACGAAGCAGGCGGAAGCGCCGCACTTGAGAGCTTTCTGAATCAAATAATCACGGTCGATCCCGATGCCGACTTCACCGGCCATCGCAATGACTTCACAATCATAGTGCTCGAGAAGCCATGGAATGATGATCGAGGTGTCCAGTCCTCCGGAATAAGCAAGAAGAATTTTTTCCTTAGCCATAGTGACCTCCAATGCATAAATATAAATATATGCGAATAATTATGAGGATTGTAGCAGATGAATACGACTGAGTCAACATCAACATTTTATTATTCAAACACAGACAATACAAGCGGGAAGTTGAGGCATGAATATTTGTGCATTTTCAAGGGACATAATCGCTTTACGCTTTCGTAATGGTAAGGTAAAATCATTACATGCCGCCGGAAGCGCCGTCGGCCGAAACGATTTCATTGCGCGAAAAGGAGTCCTATGTCATTTCCTATCATTGAGCACGCTAAGGGTGACTTTTGTTATTGTAACGGCGAAAAAATACTTCTTTCGTCCGATTTGGGCCGATCACTTCAAGAGCCCGTGGATCACACGATATACTACGAGTCGATCCGCTTCAGAAGCGGAGTCATGGTCTTTTTCGAGGATCACATGCTGAGGTTGTACCGGTCGGTGCAGGCCAAGGAGGCCTTTGATTTCGACTCGGAGATTCTTTATGATCAGGCGATGGATCTGATCCGCGATTCGGGTCTTGAGTCCCCGGACGGCAATTTGCGGATCGTACTGACGAAGGACCGATCGGTCGTTCATCTTTCGGATGCTGTATATCCGGAGCCCGGTATGTTTAGAAGCGGGATCGTGACGGCGACGCTCGAATGGGAGCGTGTTGAGCCGCAGGTGAAAGTCTTCCGGGGAGATTATAAGCAGGCCGTCGCGGAGCGTATGCGGGAACCGACGCCTTTTGGGCTGCCGTATGAAGTGCTTCTGCGCGATTCAAAGGGTAAGATCACCGAGGGTAGTCGTTCGAATTTCTTTGTCCTTCATAAAGACACGGTGTATTCACCCCCGGAGTCGATGATACTGATCGGGATCACCCGAAAATATGTCATGAGAGCATTGAGGCAAGCCGGACTTCAATACCGTGAGCAAACCTTTTCTCTCGATGAGATCGTGACTATGCGAGACAGAGGGTCTGCCGGGTCGGAAGAAGTTGCCGTGTTTGTCACCAGCTCGCCCTTTGATATTCTGCCGATCCGGTCGATCGACGACGAGAAGTTCTTATCTGCGGATAACCCTCACCTCAAAGAGATGTCGGAAGCGTATTCGCGCATCACCGATCAATATGTTCGATCCCGGGTCCCCCGGAAGAAATAGATCCATCGATCTTATAGTACGATCGATTTAACAGAGCACTCGATTATATAAATCAGGAGGTTTTTAAAATGACTACCCGTTCAGGAAAAGTGACAGTAACCACCGAAAATATCTTTCCGATTATTCGGAAATGGCTCTACACGGATCATGACATATTTATCCGCGAGTTGGTCTCGAATTCGGCCGACGCGATTTCTAAGATGAAGCGGATCATCGATCTGGGCGAAGCCGGCGACGTGACCGAGAATGCTTTTCGAATCGATGTCGAATACAAAAAAGATGATGCGACGCTTTCCATTTCCGATAACGGAATCGGCATGAGCGCGGAAGAGATCGACAAGTATATCAATCAGATCGCATTTTCGGGCGCGATGGACTTTGTCGAAAAGTATAAAGAGCAGAATACGGACGACAGCGGCATCATCGGGCATTTCGGCCTTGGATTTTATTCCGCGTTTATGGTAGCCGATAAGGTACGAATCGAGACCAAGTCTTTTACCGAGGGAGAGGATGCCGTCTCTTGGGAATCCGAGGACGGGATGGAATATTCCATATCCCCATCGGACCGCAAGGCACGCGGAACGACCATTACACTCTGGCTTTCCGAAGAGGCGAAGGAGATCTTCGACGCGTTAAAGACCCGGAATATCTTGCGGAAGTATTGTTCGTTCATTCCTTATCCGCTGTTCTTTTTTGATCGCGATGAAGAACGGGAGAAGATCGAGCGTGAAAACAAGAAGTTGGCGGAAGCGACCGAAAAGGGTGAGGAATACACTGTCTCGGAGTACGAGCCCGAGCGGATCAACCCGAAGGAGCCATTATGGGCGAAGGCCCCGAAGGACTGCACAGAGGAGGAGTATCGATCGTTCTACCATGACGTCTTTTCCGATCTGCAGGACCCGCTTTTCTGGATCCACCTCAATTTGGACTATCCGTTTAAACTTCAGGGTGTGCTCTATTTCCCCAAGACTGACAATGTTTATCAGTCCCTTGAAGGCAGGATCAAGATCTATAACCAGCAGGTCTTCGTGGCGGACAACATCGAGGAGATCATCCCTGATTTCCTGTTTTTGCTGAGAGGATGCCTGGATTGCTCGGACCTTCCGCTCAATGTTTCTCGCTCTGCTCTTCAGCAGGACGAATACGTGAAGAAGTTATCCACGCATATCATCCGTAAGGTATCGGATAAGCTCAATGAGCTTTTCAAGAACGATAGGGCGGCGTATGAGTCCTACTGGTCGGATATCGGAGTCTTCGTCAAATACGGCATGATGAAGGAAGAGAAATTTTATGACAAATCCAAGGAAGTCCTGATGTTCAGGACGGTCGACGGAACGATGAAGACGTATGGCGAGCTGACCGACGGGAAAGACTCGATCCGATACACCCGCGATCCGGACCGGCAGGCGGCGTACGTGGATATCGCGAAGGCCAAGGGCTACGAGGTGGTCGTCTTGAGCGAAGAACTCGACCCGAATTTCATCTCTTTCATGGAATATAAGAACCCCCAAAATCGATTCATGCGCGTTGATGCCGAACTCTCCGGGGAGGCGGGAGCTGCTGTCGAGCAAGACTCACTTCGCGATTTGTTCCGTGAAGCGACTGGAGACGGATCTTTGGATGTCTCCCTGATCACCTTGGGTGAAGATCAACTGCCTGTTTTCATCCGGGAAACCGAAGAAGCCCGACGTATGCAGGAGATGAGAAAGCAATTCGAAAAGATGAGAAAGCCCGGCGAGGACGATCCGTATAAGGATATGGACAGCATGTTTCCCGAAAAGAAGGATCTTGTGCTCAACTCGGATCATCCCCTGATCGCTCGTCTGACCGCTCTTCGAGAGGGAACGGGCGACAGAGATGACCTCCATAAGATTTGCGTACATCTTTACGAC
>JAFGGR010000062.1 GCA_016930475.1 Clostridiales bacterium
GTGAATAATCTTTTCGGTGCCGACGCCGAAGCGGCGGAGCTCGCCGACGCAGGCGTCCGCGATCGCGTTGTCCGGCAGTACGGTCAGGAACTCCGAGGGAACGCCGAAGTTACATAGGGAGACCGCAACATTGGCTTCGCCGCCCCCGAAGGTCGCCTCAAAAACAGGTGCCTGAAAAAAACGGTCGTGGTCGGGTGTCTTGAGGCGGAGCATGATCTCGCCGAAGGTCAGTACGGTCATTTGGAGGTCCTCCTGTTATTTTTAAGGAAAACGCGCTGAGGCGCAATCCTTAGTCTCGGTAAATTCACAGATCCGTGCGCGGAACGCTTTCCGATGCCTGTCTTGCCAATTCGGTGATCCGGTCAAAGCGCCCCTCAACGATATCCGCCGATGTGCACAACCAACTGCCGCCGATGGCAAAAATATACGGCTGGGTCAGATAATTCTCTATATCTTCCGCGCCGATCCCGCCGGTCGGGACAAATCGGACATCGCGAAAAACACCGGCCAGCGATCTCATCGCCGGAAGGCCGCCGTAAATATTAGCGGGAAAGAACTTAAGGATCGTAAGACCGCGCGAAAGAGCGGACATGATCTCGGTCGGTGTAACACAGCCGGGGATGACCGGAATGCCCTCCGAAATATAGTAGGCAACGACGTGATCGTCGTAACCCGGCGACACGATAAATTGAGCGCCCGCCTCTTGTGCGAGTACCGCCTGATCGACCGTAAGGACGGTGCCCGCGCCCACCAGCATTTCCGGGATTTCCCTTGCGACCGCACGGATCGCGTCGGCGGCGCAGGGGGTCCGAAAGGTGATCTCCATGGTTCGAATCCCGCCGTCGAGAAGCGCCAATGCGGTCGGTACGGCCTGGGCGACGTCCTGAATGACGACGACCGGCACGATACCGGAATGTCCGATCTGCTCCAAAACGTTCATCAAACTTGCTCCCTTCGGATCGGTCGGTGCTTGCCTCGACCCCTTTTGATATCGATCTTCGCCGCGAAGCCCGCGCCTGAAAAAGCACCTCTTCGCAGAACATTGTTCCCTAGCATTCTAGCATATGTTCACCTTGTCTTACAGTCCGGAATGCTATACTATTTGAGTAGAGTTTGAACGGATCCGCTTGGGCGGAGTGATTCCGGAGGTGTTGAATGGAATCTTTTTCCGAAGAAAAATTGATGCTCGGCAGCAAGACCGCACGCGAGCTTTTTCGACGATACGCAAAGGATGCTCCGATCATCGATTATCACTGTCATATCGACGCCCGGGAGATCGCCGAGGATGTCCGGTTTGAAAATATCACGCAGTTGTGGCTATATCACGATCATTATAAATGGCGCCTGATGCGCGCCGCGGGCGTGGACGAGCGCCTGATCACCGGAGAAGCGAGCGATCGGGAGAAATTCGACGCGTGGGCGTTCGTGCTCGCCCGGGCGGTGGAGAATCCCCTGTTTCACTGGAGTCATCTGGAGCTGAAGCGATATTTCGGCTATGGCGGAGTCCTTTCCGAAAAGACCGCCGACGAGGTCTGGGCGCTGACGGAAAATGCGCTGGCGAAGCCCGAAATGAGCGCGAGAGGAATCATTGCGAACTCGAATGTCGAGGTCCTTTGTACCACCGACGATCCGGTCGACACGCTTTCGTGGCACCGACAGCTCCAAGAGGACCCCTCCGTCGGATTTCGCGTACTCCCGGCTTTTCGCCCGGACCGGGTCGTCAATATCGAAAAGCAGGAATTTTTTGAGATCATCGAGCAGTTGGAAGATATCTGCGAGATCCGGATCCTGAAACTGGACGACTTGGAGCGCGCCCTTCGGGAGCGAATGGCGTTTTTTTCGGAAATGGGCTGTCGCCTGTCGGATCATGGACTGGAGCACTTCGTATTTGAGCCGGCAAGTCGGGAAACGATCAGCCGGATCTTCAGCAAGCGGCTGAGCGTGATCACGGGAGTGCTGACGGAGACGGAGATCAACCAATTCAGGACGGCGATGCTGCTGTTTTTCGCGCGGGAGGCTCATGCGCTTCAGTGGACGATGCAGGTGCATTTCGGCTGCAGAAGGGATAACAATACCGCGATGCTTAGGGCGATCGGACCCAACACGGGATTTGACTGCATCTCCGGAGGCGAGTTCGTCGCCCCTGCGGCGCGGTTTCTGGACACGCTCGAACAGGAGGAGCAACTGCCGCGTATGATCTTCTATAGCCTGAACCCCAACGACAATGCGCGGATCGATTCTTTGATCGCCTGTTTTCAGAAGGCACCGGCGATCGGGCGCCTTCAGCACGGATCCGCATGGTGGTTCAATGATTGCGAATCCGGGATCCGTGAGCATCTGCACGGCCTTTCGAATAACGGCTATCTGCCGTCGTTCGTCGGAATGCTGACGGACTCGAGAAGCTTCCTTTCTTTTTCCAGACACGAATACTTCAGAAGGATCCTGTGCGACCTGCTCGGACAGGCGGTCGAGGACGGCCGCTTCCCGGCGGATCTCGAGCTTCTGGGCGGTATCATCGGAGACATATGCTATCACAACGCGAAAAGGCTGTTTGAGTAAATGAAGATGAGTTCCGACCAGACCCATGGTCGAACCGGGATCCTCTTCAAGCAGAAGAAAAGTCCTAATCTGCGGCCAGATAATACCGGAGCGTCTCCCGGACCGCGCCCTCGCCGATGAGCATGCGCGCGAGCATTTCCTCGATCTTCGGGGCCAAATCGCAATCGTATAAGTTCATGCCGAAAAGCACCGGATCCGATAGGACCGGCAAAAGCCGAGCCTCGACACTCTCGGGCGCACCGAGACGGATCCCGTCGAGCTTTTCCGTCAAATGTTGAAGGAGCGGGTCCGAACTCAAAGGCATCGGCCTCCCGGCATCGTCCGTTCCGATCAGGTAACGGAGCCACCCGGCGATCGCCAGCGGGATGCCGACCAGATCGGACGCCCGCAAGGACTCTGATCTCGCGTACGCTTTGATCGTCTCACCGAAGCGGATCGGGATCTTCTGGCTGGTGTCCGTCGCGATTCTCTGAGGCGCGTCGGGGATGTGCGGGTTGGGCAGACGCTCCTCGATGACCTCACGCAGAAAGGCCTCCGGATCGAGGATCCCCGGGTCGGTGACGACGGGAAGACCTTCCGAATATCCGATACGCATCACAAGATCAAGCAACAAAGGGTCCCGCATCTCGTCGGAGATCCTTTCATAGCCGA
>JAFGGR010000063.1 GCA_016930475.1 Clostridiales bacterium
ACGATCACGCAAGTGCTATATGTCGATAATCCGTTTGTTAGTGAGGAGACGATCGCGGATGCCGAGCTCGACAAGCGAACCGATCCGGCAAAGTACCGGCATGTATGGCTCGGAGGCCTTCGGGAGAAAGGCCGGGGGATGATCTTCCCCGACTATCAAGTGATTCCCGCGATTGAATACACCGCGTCGTTCCTTTTCATTTCCGAGAAGCGACGACGAATGTACGGCCCGGATCTGCGGTCAGGGATCGAACGCGAGCACGGGCGGGGGCGGATCTTCTCCGGTTTGGACGTCGGACATGGCGAGTCGCCTACGCATGCGGTCCTTGGTTGGCTCTCGAAGGAGCGTCAGCGGATTACGATCATCGACGAATACCGGGGCGTCGGAAAAAGTCCGAACGAGATCGCTGAGGAGCTTGCCCGGAAGCTTCCGATTCTCATCGAGCGCCGGATCCCCCTATGGGTAGATGCGGCGGCGCTTGGAATCATTATGCACTTGCGACAAGTGGGCTTTGTCGCACAATCGGCTCCGAAGTGGTCAAACTCAGTCCTCGAGGGAATCGACCGGATCCGCTCGTGCGAGCTTTTAATCTGCGGAAATTGCCCTGCGACGATCTCGGACTTCAGTCGATACTCGTGGGAACTAGATGCGAACGATCAACCAACCGGAAGCCCGGAAAAGCGACACGATCACGCGCCGGACGCGCTTCGATACGGGGTTCATGCTTGGATTCGATCGAATGATCAGGGATACGCACCGCTATCAAATCCTTGGATTTAAGGAGGTTATAATGAATTATGAGGAAGTTATCGACACGGTTGTGAAGCGGCTTGCACTTCACGAACAAGTAATCGACGGCGATAGTGAATACCTTGATACTGGACGGCATCAAAACCGCCGCGATGTTTTCGAACAGCATGTGAAAGCCGAGCGCGTGGTATCAACGCCGGAAATTCGGGCGATGCTGGACGATGTGAGGGGCGCTGAAACGCGGATCCGGCGGTGTAAACTCACGGGTCTTTCAAAATCGGAAATACTGAAATTCGAGAAGTCGGCGGCTCGAGACCTCATCATCGGCGTCGAGACCAGAAAATGGAAACGCTTAGGCGCGATTGTTCACGAGCTCGACGCGATGCAAACAAAGCCCGCTGTACGCCCTGTTGCCGAACAGGCACTGGAGCTCGAGCGCCTAAAGCTGAAGCACGCTTTCACCGACGAATCAGAGGCTATGGTCGCGCTCGCACATGCCGAAGAGCACGGCTATAGCGAATCCGAGCTTCTTGTGCTGGGCTCGAAAGGCCGACGAGCGTTCAAGCGCGCTCAAGAGGTTCGCGAGGCGCTTCCGCCGTGGGTTGCCACCACGAAAGGCGTCGGGCTCCTGTGCGAGGCTCAACGCCTCGCCGAGTCACGACCTGGTACGCTCGAATACCATTTCAAGGACTCAACGGTGCCGAACCGGATCCACGTGCTTGACCTGGTTTCGGAATTGTCGCCGACCGTAGCAGATCTTAGTTAGCGCACCCGGATTGTTGCCCCGGGGGCAACTACCTCTTGCCGGTCTTGGGCTACGTCCGAGACCGGCGTTTTTTTCGTTGTCCGCACGCGCGGATGGGTCGCTATGCATCTTTCTTGGAGAAGGCGGCTAAATTGCCTCCGCCGTCGTCGGGGACTCCTTTCCGGCGGCGGCTTTTTTGTTATTTGACATTTCACCAAATACTCATTTAGTCTGAATACGGTTATTTCACTCATAAAAAAAGCATAAGGGGAGAACGATGAAAAAAGTCGTTTTTGCCGCCGTATTGATCTTCATCTCTGTATTTGTTCTTTTTGCCGACCAACGAGCGACGACATCGGACGGGCGAACAGCGCTACTTAAAGATGACGGAACATGGGAATGGATAGAGAGGACCGGGAATATATCGGAAGGATTTCGCGGCGCAATATGGGGAATGTCGAAAGAACAAGTAAAGGATACAGAATCACTTAGTCTCCTGCAGGAGATGGATGAGGTTCTCATGTATCAAGGCAGCATCGCCGGACTATCATGCTACATTGGGTACATATTCTCGGGTGATGTTCTTGTGCGAGGGAAATACCTTATTACTCAGCAGCACTCTAACAAAACCGATTTTATCACCGACTATGGAAACCTTAAAAGCCTGTTGGCGAAGAAATATAGCGAGCCAATCGTCGACGATATTGTGTGGAAAAACAATCTCTACAAGAGCGATCGAGAAGAATGGGGTATGGCAATCGCAGTGGGTCATCTGGTCTACTTCTCTACTTGGAAAACCGACGCAACCGATATCAACCTAACCCTTTTCGGAGACAACTATAGTATCACGTTCGCGATTGAGTACGTTGGGCGAGATGTGGCCGTCATTGAGCAAAGTAACAGAGAACAGAAGGCGCTTGACGACCTATGACCTTGTGAATTCCAATACGGGCCGGGAATGAGCGACGAGTATCAATACGAAACCGCGCGTTTCGAGAATTATAAGTACGAACGAAGAATCCTGATTGAAGGCGAAGCCGAAAGCTCTAGAGATTACGAAAAGTCGCTGCTCGTTATCTCGTCGGGAGCAATCGGACTTTCGGTTGGCTTGACTGGGCTCTTCGCGGGAAGTATTCGCGCCGAAAGCTACCTACTTTTATTCATCTCGTGGGTTCTTTTCGGTGCTACGATCATCGCTATGATCGCAGCGTATAATTTTTCATCGCGGGCTTTTCTTCGGGAGATAGACAAACTAGACAAGCAATACCTCGGGAGAAATATCGAAGGAAACACCTATTCAGAAACCGTTAAAAACCTGAAGACCTTATCAGCTTGTTTCCTCATTTCCGCAATACTCATACTCGTTCTTCTCGTCTACACGAATCTTCCGTAGGAGCAACGTATGGCAAAACCAGCGCCGAAACCAGACAGGTCAAAGCCCAGTCCAGAAAAAAAACAGCCGACACGAAAACATGACGATCAACCGAAGCCCCGGACCCCTGTGAATCCTCCGCCGGTAGGTCCACCTAAACCAAAGAAATAGGGAGTTACGTAAACATGAAACCGAAGATTCTCTTGGCTTGTCTTTTTTTTGCGGCAATCAGGGTCGCTATTTATCCTGAAACGATAACGACACTAGACGGCGATTGGGATATTTCGATGTATATGAAGCTTCATGCGGAACGCGAAAACGTTATTGAGCATCTTGGTAATGTTATGCTAACCACCACACTTCAATTTCTAGATAATGGCACCGGCTGGATGGGATATGATCGAATGTTGTGGAAATGGGAAGAAGTTAACCAGTTTATCGTACAAACCAGAGGCGAACGCTGGCAATACACTATCAGTTATCTGGATGTAGATGAGCGAATCTTTATATTTATTGCAAAATTATACGAAACAGAAAAAGAGTCTTCTTTACATTTCATCGGTATAATGAAACCGAGCAAAACGCCAATATCTCACGATATAAATGACCGACAATGGTAACGCGAATTGCGTTGAGCCGCACATGAAAAGCACATTACTACACTTCCGCAACAATCACAAAGGAACTATGGAAATGTAGCAAAATCGTAACACGGGCGAGGTTAATCGTGATACGAAGCGATACAACGTGATACAAAAGCCTTGACGTAAGTCTCACACCATGATACAAATAGATCGGTTCTGATATACATAGCTACGTATTGAGAATTGCCGCCGGGCGTGTTGAGGGGCTAGTGAGCAATGCGCTCGTGGAGGTTCAAGTCCTCTCTGCTGCACGAAAAAGGGAGTTACGCCGAAGGCGTGGCTCCCTTTTTCCATTATAGGAGGACTTGAAGCCGAGACGGCGGTCGCGACCGAAGAGGGAGCGATCGCGGACAGGATGTTCGCGAAGCCGGATCGGCCGGTCTGAGCGAGACGGCAGGAAGCCGACGAGCGAAGACCAAGTCCTCTCTGCTGCAAAATAAAGCTATTTCCCAAAAGGAAATAGTGAACCTACCGGACACACCGGCGGTTCTCAAAAACCATCC
>JAFGGR010000064.1 GCA_016930475.1 Clostridiales bacterium
GATCGCGGCGGCTCTGGAAGTCGGTTTGACTGATTTGCAGGTCGCGGTCGGGCAGGTGGACTTTTTCCTGGGGTTGATGGAGGAGTGGGGTATCGGCGGAGAGGACGCGGAGCTCATATCCAAACTGGTCGATCAGAAGGACTCGGTCATGCTCGAAAAAATGGCGGACCGGATGAACCTTTCGCCGGAGAACAAGGAGACGCTTTTGATGATCCCGACGCTTTTCGGGACGTACGATACGATCGATCTTCTCGAAAAACGGGTGGCGGAAGCCCGGGCGAAGACGGCGCTTGCCAATTTGCGCGAGATCCTGGATACGCTTAAGGACTACGGCTATATGAAGTATATTTCACTCGATCTGGGGATGCTTCGGAGCCTCGACTACTATACGGGCATGATTTTCAAGGGCTTTACGCGGGAGGTCGGATTTCCGATCATCTCCGGAGGCCGGTATGATAAAGTGGTGTCGGTTTTCGGACGGGATGTGCCTGCGGTCGGTTTTTCGATCGGGATCACGCTGTGCATTACCGCTCTGCACCGTCAGGAATGGTCCAGAGAGCGCAAATCGACGGATGTCATCATCGGGTACGATGACGGACCCGGACTCCGGAAAAAGGCCGTCCGGGCTGCCCGGGAGCTCCGAAAGAAAAAAATGAGGGTCATCCTCGACTGCGCGGGCAAGGACGAGAACGAATTGAATGATTACGCGAAGAAAAGCGGCATCGGACAGGTCATCTATATTAAGGACGGCGACTGCTGCTGTATAGAAGGGGAGACGGAAGTAAAATGATTACGATCGCACTGTCAAAAGGGCGGCTGGCGGATCAGACGCTATTGCTCCTGGAGGATGCCGGATATGACTGCTCGGCAGCCAAAGAAGATTCAAGAAAACTGATTCTGGAAGACGCCGAGGCGGGCTTGCGTTTCATTATGGCCAAGCCGGCCGACGTACCGACTTATGTCGAATACGGCGCCGCGGATATCGGAGTCGTCGGCAAGGACACGCTGATGGAAGAGAACCGTCAGCTTTATGAGGTCATCGACCTGGGCTTCGGCGCATGCCGGATGTGCGTGTGCGGACCGGAGCGGCTTCGCGGGAACCTCGATCGAATCCCCAACAAGCGTGTCGCTTCGAAATATCCCAACATCACGCGTGCTTATTTCGAAAAGACCAAGCGCGAGAGCGTTGAGATCATCAAATTGAACGGCTCCGTTGAACTGGCGCCGCTCGTCGGTTTGGCGGAAGTCATCGTCGATATCGTGGAATCCGGAAGGACCCTCCGCGAGAACGGACTCGACGTCCTCGAAGTGATCGCGGATATCTCGGCGCGACTGGTGGTGAACCGCGTTGCGATGAAAATGAAATCCGGTGAGATCATGCCGATGCTGGAGGCGATCCGCGCTCAGCTCGGTAAGGATAAAGAGGAACGGGGGCAACAGCTATGAAATGCAAATTCATTCGCGCCGATTCGGGGAATTTGATCTCCATTTGCGATGAACTCGGGATGCGCAGCAAGATGGCGCTCGGGCCGATCATGAATACGGTCGGCGAGGTGCTCGAAAATATTCGCCTGCGCGGTGACGACGCGGTTCGGGAATACACGAAAAAATTCGATAAAGTGGATATCGCGCCCGGCGGATTTCGCGTGACACAAGAAGAGATCGACCGCGCGTATGAGTCCGTCGATCCCGGGCTTTTACGGATCATGACCCAGGCCGCGGAAAATATCCGGATCTTTCACGAGCGGCAACTGGAGTCCGGGTATATGCTCGAAAACGCCCCCGGCGCGAAGGTCGGCATGCTGGTTCGGCCCCTTTCCGTCGCCGGCGTCTATGTCCCCGGCGGAACGGCTCCGTTGCCTTCGACCGTTATGATGGACGTCATCCCCGCCAAGGTGGCGGGCGTGCCACGCGTCGTGCTTTGCACGCCGCCGCGCGCCGACGCGACCGTCGACCCCGTCATCCTCGCCGCCGCCCGCATCGCGGGCGCGGACGAGATCTACCGCGTCGGCGGCGCGCAGGCCATCGGGGCGATGGCCTGCGGCACGGCTGAGATCCCGCGGGTCGATAAGATCTGCGGACCCGGAAATATCTATGTCAACACCGCCAAGAGATTGGTCTACGGACAGGTCGACATCGACATGTTCGCCGGTCCCAGCGAGATATTGATCCTCGCGGACGAGTCGGCCGATCCGGAATTCGTCGCCGCCGACATGCTTTCCCAGGCTGAGCACGATAAACTCGCCTCTGCGATCACGCTGACGACGAGCGAGAAACTCGCAAAGGAGATATTGGAAGCCATCGACCGCCGCTCCGAACAATCGACCCGTAAGGAGATCATAGAGGCGTCCCTTCGGGATTACTGCGCCGTGCTCCTGGTGGACGACATGAAGACCGCCGTCGCTTTTTCGGAAGAGCTCGCGCCCGAGCACCTGGAGATCTGCGTCAAGGACCCGGATGAGTACATCCCGATGATCCGGAACGCCGGAGCGATCTTTGTCGGAAACTACACGCCGGAGCCGCTCGGAGACTATTACGCCGGACCGAACCACAC
>JAFGGR010000065.1 GCA_016930475.1 Clostridiales bacterium
CGCATCACCAATACCGGCTTGCCCAGGCTCGGCGCCTCTTCCTGGATCCCCCCGCTGTCGGTGAGGATCAGATACGAGCGCGCCAGAAAATTATGAAAATCCAATACGTCCAGAGGATCGATCAGACGAAGCCGATCCGTATGCCCGAAAATCTCCCGTGCGGCTTCTCGAACTGCCGGATTGAGATGGATCGGGTAGATCGCCTTGATATCGGAGGTCTCGTCAATGATACGCTTGATCGCGCGAAACATGTGCCGCATCGGCTCGCCCAGATTCTCCCTGCGATGTGCGGTAATTAGGATCAGCCGGCTGTCCGAGGCCCACTTCAGATGCTCGTGCTCGTAATCCTCCCGAACCGTCGTCCGCAACGCATCGATCGCCGTATTGCCGGTAACAAAAATGGTGTTCGGATCCTTGCCCTCGTTCACCAGATTATCCCTTGACGTATCCGTCGGCGCGAAATTGAACCGCGATACGATACTGACCGCCTGTCGATTGAACTCCTCCGGATACGGCGAATAGATATTGCGTGTCCGAAGACCCGCCTCCACATGCCCGACCGGGATCTGCAAATAAAAACACGCCAGCGCCGACGAAAAAGTCGTAGAAGTATCCCCGTGCACCAGAACGACGTCCGGCTTCACCGCCTCCAGAACCGTTCTCATCCGATCCAACACATTGATCGTCACATCGAAAAGCGTCTGCTTGTCCTTCATGATCGCCAAATCATAATCCGGAACGACATCAAACGCCGCCAGAACCTGATCCAACATCTGCCGGTGCTGTCCGGTCACGCACACCACCGTCTCCAAATCCTCCCGGCCCTTCAATTCTTTGACCAGCGGGCACATCTTAATGGCTTCCGGCCGAGTCCCGAAAACGACCATGACTTTTTTCATCTGAACTTCCGATCCGCGCAGAGCGAGCTTTGGCTCTTCGGCTCTGCCGCAAAAATATTCGACTCACGCAGAGCGCACCTCGGCCCCGCCTTCGCTTTTCGAGCATTCGGAACGCCACGCCGCCCAATTCCGATCCGGCCCCGCGCATCCCAACGCCCCTACCATTATATGTCACGATGTCCCGCTTGAAAATCGCCCCGTTCGGACACGTCCCGCCTGCGACCCAAATTCATACCTGAGTCTTTTCGAACCTTTTCGAACATCGAATGATCCGTGCCGCCCACGAAAAGGATAAAACCCGGCATAATGATTTTTAAGTCACAATTAATGCGACATATTCTGATTTTTCTTGACATAACGATCTGTTTGCGCTACAATTTCAGCGTGAGGAAATTCCAGTGAAACGCAAAATTGAAGCACAACTTCAAGCTTGGATGAATCAAGGAGCAGATCGCAAGCCGCTTCTGCTGAACGGCGCCAGGCAGGTGGGGAAGACCTTCATCCTGCGCGATTTCGGCAATCGTTTTTTCAAAAACACTGTTTTTATCAATCTTGAGGTCAATCTTACGGCAGCATCTTTTTTTGACGATAACATCACTCCGGAAAAGGTTCTTCGTTATCTGGAGTCCTCCGCGGGGGAGCGGATCATCCCTGGCGAGACACTGATCATTCTCGACGAAATTCAATCCTGTGAGCGCGCACTGACCGCTCTGAAATATTTTTGCGAGCAAACACCGGAATACCATATCGCAGCGGCAGGGAGCCTTTTGGGAGTCGCGATCGGTCGCGAACGATATTCTTTTCCCGTAGGGAAAGTTGAGACGATGACGCTGCACCCGTTTGATTTTGAAGAGTACCTCTGGGCTCGCGGCAAAGAACTCCTGGACGATGAGATCCGGCATGCTTATGAAACAATGGAGCCGCTTCCCGAAGCGCTTCACCGGGAAGCGATCGAACTCTATCGCGAATATCTTATTGTCGGCGGAATGCCTGCCGCGATCAACGCATTTATGAAGGAAAAAAGTTTCATTGACGTTCCGTCGGTACAGAGTGGAATTCTCGACAATTACATCGCAGACATGGCGAAATACGCCTCCAATTCCGACAGTGTGAAGATTCGCGCTTGTTACCATTCCATTCCCGCTCAACTCGCGAAGAACAACAAGAAGTTTCAGTACAAGGTTGTACAGAAGGGCGGCACCGCGACACTGTTCGGCGCCTCGATTGACTGGCTCGGTCAAGCCGGCGTCGTACTCAAATGTCAACGTCTGAACCACGCATATGATCCGATCAGCGTATACGCCGAACTGTCCGCGTTTAAGCTTTATATGGGCGATGTCGGCCTGTTGGTCGCGAAATCCGGCCTTTCCCAAGAGACGATCCTCGCGGGAAGCGGCAACATCTTCACCGGTGCGGTCACCGAGAACTATGTAGCACAGCAGTTTGCAGCCGGCGGTTATGATCTGTATTATTGGGAAAACAGCGGTATCGCGGAGTTGGATTTTGTCCTGCAAAAGGGCGCCGACATCATCGCTATTGAAGTCAAGAAAGGGGCGCGTGTCCGATCCCGCAGTCTGGGCATCTTCGCGAGCACCTACAAACCCACGCAAACCATTCGTCTGTCCCTCAGAAATTTCGGGAAAAAGGATGGACTGCAGTCCGTACCGCTCTACGCCGCTTTTTGCATATAAGTTAAATCCGCCACTCGAAATCGCCCCCGCTCGAAAAGCGTCTGCTTGTCCTTCATAATCGCCAAATGAAAGTCCGGAACGACATCAACCGCCCGCTCGCACACGGATCATCATATTCCGGCGTTAACAGAATCCGCTTCACCCGCGCTCTATGAACCCTTAATCTCAACGCTCGAATCCGCTAACACAGATCCGTCCGGAAGACAGACCACCACACGGAAGGTATCCGCCGGAAATCCGGGATTTCCGTTTATGCCGATCGTCACCCACTTTTCATCCAGCATCATCACGGACGAGCCGCCCATCGAAGTATCGCCGCGGAACACCTCATAGTCCAGCACCAAGCCCATCATCGCCCGATCAAAATAAATCCGCAAAAAAATCGCCTCGGCGCCCTTGTCATACTCCTCTACAAAGCGATCCGCCTTGATATCGTACCAACCAAATCGATCGACCGCATCCCGGATCTCTTCAACCGAGTATTCCGGCGGACCGGCCATCTGAAGCCACCCGGTCAGCAATGCCTCATACTCAACCCGCTCGATCTCCCCCTCCTCGAAAAGCTCCGCCGCGGCGGTCATCAATATCTCCAGCGTATCCTCCGCGGCCGACCGATTCATCGGATCGAACGAGTAAAAATCCGAAAAAGCGAGGAAACACTCCGGAATTCGGATCACCCGCCACACCTGCTCCGCATCGTCATATTTAAGTCGAAACACGTCTTCCGCGGCGAGAACAATCTCCGTGTTCCCGATCGCCCCGACCACATACTCCGCAATTTGATTCGAATACTCAAGGAACGCCTCACGCTCATTCGTCCGTTGCGCGTAATACAAGACAACCGGCCGCGTCACTTCCACCATTCGTTCCTTGTCTTGTACCACTTCATCTGCGGCTCCGAAATGATCCGGGTAACAAACGGATACCTCGATATCGGCCGCCGTCCCGGAAAGCATCTCCTTTTCCCCGATCGTCCACGTCATCTCTCCAAACGTCGCCTCAAACAACGCCCTCGATATCGGCCATTCTCCGTGAATGAGATCCTCTTCCGAAATGACCCCGTCCGACTGCTCCGACACCGCTTCAAAATCCGACGCCCTCAGCGCCTCCAGAAAAGCGACCAACGCCTCCTCCGGACTCTCGCGATTATCAACCGACGAATCCTCTCGATCGTCCATGACCGGATCCGCAGAATTCTTCGTCTCCGCATCGCGGGTCTCCTCCGGCCGGTCCTCCCGACCGCCCAAAAACAAACACGATGATAAAACCATCGCCAACGCGACGATGATGGCCGTTAATTGAAAGAAACTTTTCATGTGCATTTTCATGGGACCTCCGGTGAAGCGTTAAGATGCGTTGTGCTTTTCTAAAAATCAGATTAACTCATTGCTCCTCCATATTGATCTGCCCGCCCCACACAGGCAAGCATCTTTTTGCCCTAGTGAATAATCCATTAGTAAAGCCTATTTATATACCAGAACAACCAATCTACGGATAAATTGTAGATCAAGACATCTCTTTGTAAAGCCTATCTTCTTACTCGTCCGGTACTATCTCCACATACAAGTGCATGTACATCATCAACAGATACTCTGTTGAAGTCCCCTTCTTGTGTATGTTTCAAACAACTAGCTGCAACAGCAAATTCAACTGCATCCTGTACTGAAGATTTATTCAGTAATGAATATATGATACCCGCTGCAAAACTATCTCCACTACCAACTCTATCTACTATATCAATTGTATATTCCTTTGATAGTGCAAATTCATCTTCATAGATCGAATATAGCATTCCAGCCCATATATTTGTTGAGGCTGACTTGCTTGTTCTGAGTGTTATAGCAACATATTTACATCCAAATTGCTCGTTGATTTTCTTAGCAACTTCCTTAAAACTTTTATAATCAATTCTACCACTTAGAACATTTGTGTTATCAGCTGATATTCCAAACACATTTTCAGCATCTTCTTCATTGCCGATACAGACATCCACATATTTCATTAATTCAATCATAGTTTCTTTTGCAACATCTTTAGTCCATAACTTGCGTGAGTATTCCGGCGAACTTGAACAGGCAATCCGGCTTAATTAGAACAGACGTTCCGGCCGTATTTGAACACCCTCAAGCAACAA
>JAFGGR010000066.1 GCA_016930475.1 Clostridiales bacterium
GCTCCCCGTCGCCGCAGCGCTTCCACCCGATGCAGTTTTCGTACTCGAACAAGTCCTCCTGATCGCCGTACGCCAGATATTTTCGCGCGAGAAGCAAAGGATCCAAGCGCTCCTTGAGTGGCACCTTCGGCGCTTCGCCGCCGATCCCGTAATAGTCGCCGTAGAAGAGGCACGGATAACCGTCTTTTCGAAGAAGGATCAGTGCGTACGCGATCTGCTTGAACCACTCCTCAATGAAGGATTCCAGCGACTGCCGATGCTGAGAATCGTGATTATCGACAAAGGTGACGACATTCATCGGATTATAAGAAACGAGCGCGTCCGCAAATATCGTCCGCAGGTCATAGGAATTCCCCGCCCTTGACGCGTCGAAAAGGTTAAAATGTAGCGGCACATCAAACAGCGTCAGATGGTAGTTAACGTCCGACAGATACTCGCGAAGCCGCTCCGGATCGCCGCGCCAGTATTCCCCGACCACAAAGAAAGAGCGGTCCAGTCCCTCGCGTATGGTTTTCACAAAGCGCTCGATAAAATTATCGTCGATGTGTTTCACGGCGTCGAGACGCATGCCGTCGAGCCTGAGCTCTTCGGTGATCCACTTGCCCCACCGGATCGTCTCGTCGATAACATCCGGATGCCTGTAGTCGATATTCGCGTACATCAGGAAATCGTAGTTGCCGAACTCCTCATCGACACCGTCCGAGAAGTCCTTTTTCTCGCCGACGATTTTGTAGATCGCCGTCTCCCCGGTCCTCTGATCAAAGTCCGTCGCCGTAAAGTGCTCCCAATTCCATTTGAAGCCCGAATAGGTATCGCCGCGCCCGGGAAAGTAAAACCGCGTCCAGGCCTCGATGGTAAACGGCTCGGAAACGACCGTCCTTCGATCCATCGGATCGACCTTGACGACCCGAACCTCCTGCGTCCCGTCGGCGGCGGCCTTGTGATTCAAAACCACATCCGCGTAAACCTTGAGTCCCGCGGCGTGAAGCTTTTCGATCGCAAGAAGCAGGGATTGCTTATCCCCGTACTTCGTCGGGACTCCGCCCTTCTGGTCGAACTCCCCGAGGTCGAAGAGGTCATAGACCCCATACCCGACATCCCAGGGCGAGGTCGATTTACAGCACGGCGGGATCCATACACCGGAAACGCCGATCGCAGAGAGATGCTTCGCGTCCGCCGCCAATCGCTCCCAATGACGATGATCGGCGGGCAGATCCCACTCGAAATACTGCATCATGATATAGTTATCCAATTGTACCTTCCGAACTGCACCGATTACGCCGGTCTTTGTTTGAACACTGAAAAAACCGAATGTTCTCTCGGATGCGCATTTCTGTTTGAATAAATTATAACACTGTCTTTCAATACCCTGAAACGCATAGCGCACCTTACCGGCCATCCTCTCCTGTCCCGAGTTGCCCGAGTATGCTATAATTTCACTGTTGAAAAGAGGGTCATCGTGAGCAAAATGAAATGCTTTTACCACAATGAACGGGAAGCGACCTGTACCTGTGTCGGATGCGGGAAAGGATTGTGTTCCCCGTGCGGATCAATCTCGAAACCTCAGCGTTGCGCCGATTGTTTGACGGAAGCCAACCGAAAGGAATACAACTCCTTTTTGTACACCGCGATCGTCAGCGCGTTCTTCTTTTTCATAACCGCCATGATCCTGGTTTTCACGGTCGGAGTTTCGGCCTTTCGCTCACCGATGTGGTGGTTCTTGATGGCCGTCGTAGCGACCATTCCATGGGGCTGGCGATTTTTGCATTCCCTGTTCCCCGTCTTCTTCTTATCGACCTCGATCCTCCTCATGATCCTCGCCCTGATTTTTACGGCTCTCCTATCCTTCTTTGCCGGGATCGTCGTCATGCCGTGGCAGATCTTTTCGATCATTCGCCTGTACGCGCGAACACGAGCCGCCCGCAAGAGGTTTTTCGAGAGTACATAAGCCGTCGGAGACCCGTTGTTATTGACATCTCTTCCTCAAATCCATATAATTCCTCTTGCGTCCCGATTAAGGTGCGCATATACGAATATCGCCGATTTAGCACAGTTGGTAGTGCAGCTGATTTGTAATCAGCAGGTCGTCAGTTCGAGTCTGACAGTCGGCTCCAGGTTCAAAGCGGTTCCGGGAATCATCTCGGGCCGCTTTTCCGTATAAACAAATCGGTGCCGGATTTCGACCATGATTCATAATTATTTCAGTGATTGTTAATCTTATTATGTTGCATTGACCGGCGAAGGCTATAAAATGAAATTAGGCGGTGTTTGCGAACTCCGAACCGCTTCACGTTTTTACTTATTTATTTGAGCAACGGCTTGCATCCGATTCGGCGGAAGCAATGAAAGATCCCGGCTGATCGGGTTCAAATGAATGGCCGGATTGTAAAAGGAGATCCATATGCTCCGTTTAAGCTCGACGTATGTTGTCGTTCGCGACATGGAAAGATCCGTAGAATTCTATTCACTGTTGTTTGATATGGAGCCGTCCGCCCGTGTTTTGGACCGCTGGGCCCAATTCGACGTGGACGGAGGATGCTTCGGCGTATTCAATCAAATGTTTGATTATAAGGTCCTGATCGCTGAGAAATCGACCGATGTCATGTTCAACAAGGCATATGTTGACAGATTAAGCCGACACAATACGGTTTTCGGAAACAATGTCATTCATCATTTTCGGGTCGACGAGTTGAGTATTGAGTACGACCGGCTTCTCTCACTGAAAATCGGGCAATTATCCGACATATTGTTCGTGAATGTTTCTTTCCCGTACCATTTTTTCACGTTGACCGATCCGGACGGGAATATCATTGAGATCACCGGCGAATATGCCGGGGCAGGCGCCGATGAGGCCAAATCCGACAAATCCTCGAAGATCGAAACGGACGACTCCGGAGCACCCTCCGGAAAATCCTCGAAAACGAGTACTTCAGAAGCACCTCAGATCGAGAAGCCGGAGGTAGAAGTTTCAGTTGAGCCGGTCAAACTGCAAAAGGTCAAAAAGACGCCCCCGCCCGAAGAGGAAGCCCCTGATAAGGAGTCGATTGAGCCGGAAGAAGAGCCGCCGTCAGAAAAGTCTGTCAAGCCGCAAAAAGAGCCGTCGGAAAAAGAGTCTGGCAAGCCGCAAAAAGAGCCGACGGCAAAAGAGTCGATCAAGGCGGAAGAGGAAACTCCGTTGTTAAAGGCGATCAAGTCGCAAAAAGAGCAGCCAGCCACAGATTCGATCAATGCGGACGAAGATATTCCATTTAAGACGTTTTTGAAGACGAAAGATTTTTCGATGACCGCTCGTTCCTCGGAGCCGGAAAGTGACTCCGTCGATCTTCTGGATGAGTCCGTCGTCGTTCAGCCGGAAAGAGAAGTCTCTATCGAAGAGATCCGTTATGCCGTTCAGGAAGAGAGTTCCTCGATGCCCGCCGAGACCTTTATCGACCATTCCATTATTCGAGCCGCTATTCAAAAGGAACGGGAGCGACAAATTAAGGAACGGGAGCGACAAATACGAGAGCAGGCAAACGGCATTCCGATATTTAAACCCATTGAGCCGGAGCCGGAGCCGGAGCCGGAAGAGTCTTCTGTCGAGCCGCTTGAAAAGGCATCCGATCCGGAAAAGTCAGATGATTCAAAGCGCGCCCCTCGGGAAAAACCCGAGCAGAAGCGGCCGATTTGGGAAGAACCTGCAAAGGACCTGTGGCGCGACGAGTAGCTGTCAGCCCCAAAAATCCGCCTTTTGACCCGCCAAAATGCCGCGCTCGGTTCATCAAACCGGCGCGGTTTTTGTTGCGCAATTGGTGAAATTGTGCGGCACTTTCCGTAATCGACTTGCCTTTCGCTCTTGTTAGTGCTAAAAATGACTTGGATAAAAACAAGTTAAGGGCACATGAATTGAAAAAACAGAAGCAACAAGACTTTTCATTCGTTACTCCACCCACGAATCATCCGATCCGACGAGTTTGGGATGGCATCGTTTATTGGGGGATCCAGTACCGCTATTTTATTTTAGCCGCCGTGCTTTTGATTACGACGGTCGGTATCGTCACAATATACGTCCGCGCTTGGACATCAACCAACGGCTCGGGTGGCAAATCGGATGCGGCCGACGCAACGACGATCATGGTCATTACACCGACTCCGACCGCAACTGCGACTCCCACGCCGACGCCCTCTCCGACCCCGTCGCCGACACCGGACCCTACGCTCCGGCCGGGAGACGAGAACGAACGCATCCGGGATCTCCAAAATCGCTTGATCGAGCTCAATTATATGGACCTGGACGAAGCGACTTTATATTACGGATCGGTAACCACCCATGCGGTGGAGCTGTTCCAGCGCCAACATGATTTGACCATGGACGGTGTTGCGGGTCCCAAGACCTTGGATCTGCTTTTCTCCACTGAAGCCAAGAAGTATACCCTGCTTGAAGGTACCACCGGAAGCGACGTTGACAGTCTTCAGCGACAATTGATGGATCTTGGTTACCTGAACGTGGCGACCGGCTATTACGGCTCGCAAACCGTGGAAGCGGTCAAAGCTTTTCAAGAGAGAAACAGCCTCGGCGTCGACGGAAAGACCGGAGAGCAAACGTTAGCACTGCTTTATTCGCCAAATGCACTCGCCAGCGCAAGTAAAATCCAGGCCGAAATGAGACGGGCAAACATCATCAACTTCGTCGATTATGCCATCGCCCAACTCGGGGATCCGTACGTATTCGGCAACGTCGGGCCGAACTCCTTTGACTGTTCGGGCCTTGTGTATTATTGCCTCAAACAGGCAGGCTCGTCACGCGGAAGATACAATGCCGCCGGATACGCCGATGTGACCGACTGGGAGAAAATTTCGTCCATGAACAGTCTTGAGATCGGTGATTTGCTATTCTTCAGTACGGGCGGCCAGGCGGTCGGACACGTCGGGATCTATGTCGGTAGCGGAGAGATGGTGGATGCGTCTTCCTCAAACGGTAAGGTGGTACGCCGTTCTTGTACGACTGATTTTTGGGTCAGAAACTTTGTGTTCGCCCGACGGCCTTGGTAAGTCGTGAATGATCAATAATTAACGGCCGCGGCGAGCACCTCGTCGCGGCCGTATTTTTTTTTCAGACCCTCACACTAATCCCTTCGTGTTTCCTCTGTCGCCATAAGGACCCTGTAAGAACTCACATTGAAGCTTCTCCAAGTTGTATCAATGACCTTGTTATAGGAGGAATATCGATTACCGAACAATCCGTCTTCGTCGTCCGCTTCCTTTATATAGCGGGAAGAAACAAATTTGTCGATTTGATCCAGATCCTTCTCGATCCGATCATCCTCTTCCTCCCGCAGTTCGTCCTCGCGCTCTAAAAGTACGAGAAGCGAATCCGAGGAATTTCTCATCAGATAGTCGGCATCGAGCATATCGAGATCTCCGCTTAAATAGCGATCGATATTATGGGACGCAATCCAGTAGCCCGGAACACTGAAATTGATCAGTAGAAGCGCTAATACTCCCGCTAGCAACGCACTCTTGAAAAGAGGCAGTTTTTCGAAGAATTCCCGGACAGCAAGCAGTATAAACAGAACGCCCATCAGGATCATAAATCCCGATACGAGGTAGCGATCTTCCGAAAGTCCGTATGCTTCGATATACAGAGCCATCCGTCGAAAAGCCGAAGCCAGTTGAACGAAACTCAATGCGATGAGGATCATCGAAAGAACACGGACTGTCGTGCCGGCGCGCTCGCGTCGTTTCGTATAGCGGATCGAAACCAGGATCATGATGGCGTTGATCACCGAAACAAATGCCAGCTCGAAAAACCCGCTCCGTGCGTATTCGGCGTACGTCAGCCCTTCCGGTAGCTCTCCCGCCCACGCTCCGAACATATATACGGATTGAACGACCGCAAAAACCAGATAGAGAGCGTTAACCAGCGCAAGGATCGTGATCGCGGAAACCTCCGGAATCAGCATCGCTTGGGTCGATCCGGAGGCTCCTCCGTTATTGCTGTAAAATCGCTTGTTTTTGTAACTGAAAATAGTGCTCATCACAAACGGGACGACCGGAACAAACAAGAACAGTCGAAACAGGACATCCGTGACGAATCGTGCGTCCAGAAATTGAATGAGATCTCCCAACCAATCGGCAAACACCGCGTCGGAAGATGCCAAAAGGACCGTCAGAACGATGAGCAGCGGGAGTCCGACAGCCAGTGCGATGATGATTTGAACGACCGTGGAGAGACCGCTCCTGCGGGTCGGAGCGCTGTTAGCCGTTCCGTCCGCAATGTTTCTCTTCGCCTTACTCAGCTCACTTGCCTCTTTGAAGGGATCCGGAATGGAAAGCAGCGGTCGGAGTATGTAGCCGAGCAAGAGCTCCTTCAGGAAGCCCTTTTCGCCGATAGCGACCCGCTCCTCACCGATTCGTTGGAGGCATAGGATGCCCATCAGAAACAGGATCACCGCTCCGTTTAGAAAATCCAGTCCCCTGTTGTCGAAAAGCGTGAAGCATGCCGATAACGCAACGATCGCGCCCATCAGGACAAATTGCAAAGTGCGATTCTTGGCTCCGCTCTGCGGAAATCCAATGGCCAGAAAAAAGGCGAGCAACAATGAAAAATAGAAGACGGTGGCATTGAAGGCGGAGAATCCGTAACTGAAAAATACGAATTCGACAACAGCAAACGCTCCGATCACTGATGCCGCCAAGGCGCGAAAATACTTACTCATGATTTTCTTCCTCCGGTATATATTCGAGAATATCTCCGGGCTGACAACTCAGTTCCCGGCAGATTGCTTCCAATGTGGAAAAGCGGATAGCTTTCGCACGTTCGTTTTTAAGGACGGACAAGTTGGCCGGGGTCAGATCGATCCGCTCTGCCAGATCGGCCAGACTGATCTTCTTCTTTGCCATCTCGACATCCAGTCGAATGATGATCGGCATATCCGTTCCCTCCTTTCAAATCGTGAGCTGCTGCTCTTCCCAAATTCGCGACGCTTTGCTGAACACATCCGACAGAATGAACGAGATCAATCCCACGAGGGCAAAGATACAGGCACCGGCAATCGTCAGCAAAGTGTTGTACATGAAGATCTTGACCGTAAAAGCGGCTGCGATGAAAAGACAAAACAGTCCGATACGGAAGAAGCGCGTCGCGTTCCGCTCATCAAAGGGCTTGTTCTTTTCAAGCGTCCGAAGAATGAGGTGTCCCTGAAGAAGGATGCCGAGAGCCAGAACCCCGCAAACATAGAAGAAAGCTAGATTAAACTCAAACGGCTCCGACCAACCGAATTGGACGGTTAATTGATCGACCATGATCCGGGTCAGCCACGGCAGTCCGATCAAGACGCCGATATTTATCAGAATGCAACAATCCGTAAAAATACGCAGAATCAGCGTGAGGCTCTTTTTCCCGATCCAATCCATAATGCACCTCCACAAATCGAAAACCCCGTCGGTTTCCGAATATCAGATAAGTGCATTTTATCACTGGGAATATCGCTTTGCAACATCTATTTATCGTTATTCGATATGATTTTACTGTTTATCGTTCTTCGACCGCTTCGTATCCTGCTCGATCCGAATCAATTCGGCGGTCTTTTCTTTCCCGTATCGGAACGGCATTGCGATCTTATGATTGAAAAACGCGATGACGGGTCCCATGAAAAAAGCCGTGATGACGGTAGCGACTCCGAGTTCCTTCACGAGCTCAGCGCCGAGAAGAAAGCCGCTGATCGTACATATCAAATCCGTTCCGATCCTGCAGTACTGGAATTTCGCGATCTTTTTCTGTGCCATGATAAGGGCGATAGCATCATACGTCGAAACGCCGAGGTTTCCTGTGAAATAGAACGCCGATCCCAGACAAATCACTACGATCGCGACCAGGAGGAGCACAAGGCGAACCCAAAAATCAGCTCCGGGCAGAAGGTAAAGGAAAAGCATCTCCGAATACTCCGCGACATATCCGAGCAAAAACAGATTAATCAGGGTCCCCAGACCGATCTTGGTCTTGTCCAGGAAAAAAATCACGACCAGCATGATTGCGTTGATGATCACGTACAGCGTTCCGAACCCAAACGGCACATGCCGCGCGATCCCGTGAGCGAATACTTGAAACGGATCCAGTCCGAACGCGGAAAACTTGAACATCCCGACAGAGAATCCGCAAATCAGGACTCCCAGGACCGTCATCAGTATCCTCTTCTTCATTTCGCTCAATTGCTTGCCCTCCGGGTTGATCCCCATGGATCCAATCGTGGATTAAAGTACTCGAAAACCATCGAGCGCGACTCCGTCTGCTTCCATCATACTCTTTGTTATTCTACCATCTATTCAAAGAGAAACGCAGATCGACCTTCGTCAATTTATATCGGGAACCTACCGGATAATGATACAATTACTATGACGTTGCTCACCGCGCGGTGAGAATCTTCGATCATCGGAGGCATCTATGAAAAGACACGACGGAAGATTGATCCGAAGCATCGGCCCTTTTGAGAAGCTCTATCCCTTCATCATCGATCGCAGAAACGACGCCCAGGTCTACGCCAAGCAGATCATTCAAACCGAAGCGATCGATGAATACATTCACAAGAAACGAAGCGACGGGATTCACCTCAGCTATTTGCACATTTTTATTGCCGTGTACTTACGCGTACTCGCGCAACGGCCGTTTCTCAACCGCTTTGTCATGAATGGCAGATTATACGCGCGCGAGGGATACTCCTTTTCGATGGTCGTCAAACCCGAACTTCGGGATAACGGTCACGAAGTCACCGTCAAATTCTCCTTCACGGGTCACGAGACCCTGTCCGAGGTAACCGAGATCCTCAACAAGACGATTGAGGACGCTCAGAACAAGCCCGCCGACACCGACAGCGGGAAACTCGTCAAACTCATCCTTTCGATGCCCGGGTTATTCATGAAGGCTATGATCGGTACGATCAAGTGGATGGACCGGAATAATCTTCTGCCCGCAAGCGTTATTGAGGCGAGTCCGTTTCATTGCTCGCTGTTCCTGACCTACCTCAAATCCATCCGAACCGATTATGTATATCACCATCCGTACAACGTCGGTACTGCGGGGATTTTTGCGGCACTCGGCAAGACTGAGATGATGCCGGTCGTCGAAAACGGCGAGATCGTCGTTCGCAAATGTTGCGCGATCGGCTACTCGTTTGACGACCGAATTTGTGACGGCCTCTATCTGGCCAACACATTCTCGCTCGCTAAAAAATACTTCCGGGATCTGAGCCTTTTGGAAACTCGCCTGGAAAGGGTCGTTGAGGATTTGGAATAATCGTCCGAAAAATAGAAATCCTCCGGGGGAGTATCGTCGTTTCGACCCCCCGGAGGATTTTTCTTGTCGCTACTCCTGGTAAAGAATGGCCGGAGTCCAGTAGGCATTATTGTACATATCGGTGAGCCTGTATGTCACCATGCACTCGTTACTGCCCACGGGATGATAGCTGACGGTCAGCTCGCCGTCCGCGATCATCTGGTCGCCCAAATAATAACTGTCGTCAAATTGCTCGTCGTACGAGTAGTAGTCACAGAGAAAATCGATCACATCCCCCGGCTGGATCTCGATCAAGCCTTTGGCCATCGTATCGGTCGTGTCACCGTAATTGATCCTCGCTCCCGCGACATAGCCGTACGGATCGTCTTGAGTGAACATCACGATGATATCGACCAATTGTCCGTTCAACAGCGCCGGAACTTGTCCGATCACCGTGTAGGAAGAGCCCTTCTCTTCGACCGATTCGAGATAGAAGGCGACGATGTGCTTATCGAGAGCGACCCAGGTCCCGTCAAAACCAATGACCAAATCTCCGTCGTCATCAAACTCGACGATATTATCGATACCCAGATCGATGTATCCTTCTCCGTCGTCGAAAAACACGTTCAACTCCACCTTCTGGATCAGATCCCACTGCTCGTCGGACAGGTGGACTACGAATCCACCGTCCTTTTCGACCAGTTCCAGATCCGACGCATTCAAGTAGTTGTTTTCATAGTAGTCGGCGTTGGATTGGATAAAATTCGAATCGACCCAATCGGTCGTGCCCTGAGTCGATCCGCCGAGCAGAGATGAGAAGTCCGGATTTTGGAAAAAGGAGCTCCATCCGTCGCTCCAACTGCCGGAGGATCCCGTCAGTCCGCCTAATAGCGAAGCGAGCGGAGAAGAAGGACTTCCCGTACTGATTTGCCCGCCAACCACCATGTTGCCGAATTTTTTAACAAGGCCGGTATACTCCTCACCCATTCCGATCCGGTCATACACAGAAACCATCGATGACATGCTCTTGAGCTCATCATACGGAAAATAAACAGACAGCCCGTTTGCGTTCATGATGTTGGATGTGGTCCGGTTGTACTTGATGCATTTCCGCATCGCGTCGGCCAGAACCTTTGCTTCCGGGGAGTCGATGTTCTCCGCCAAATGGATCAGATCCACCTGGTCCGTCCTTGAACGGTTAAATTCGCGTGTGCTTCCGCGAGCGTCGGAAATAATCTTATAGTCTTCGTCCAGCATTGCGTCCGCGGATAGCGCAAAATCGCGAAAAGCCTGGTCTCCTGTGTTATTCAGTTCTACCAGATCGACGATGGCGAGGGTTGCGATGTCACGCGGGACCTTAGCTTGGCAGGCCGTAATAAAGCTGTCTATAATGTTCTGGCCGATCTTTAAGGTCGACATTGATGTATCCTTCGAAAGCTCACGGATCCAGTCGGTATAATACCAACCGATCCCCGGTTCCAGTTCCTCGGAGGCAATCAGATAATCTGCGTGATAATTCAACATATACGCGGTTTCAACCGTACCCATCAGGCAGGCGTCAAATCCGACAAAGTCGAAAGCGACTCCGGCCTCATCAAGCGCGGTATAGATCTGATCCAGTGTCATTGACTTGTTGCCCGGGAAAAGCTGGTCGTAGCCGTAGCCGGCCAATGATCCGCCGCCGTGATCCCAGAAGATCAAGGCGTATCGGTTCGCCGGAAACTCCCCGGCACAATACGAAACAAAATCAGAGAGCGTGTTCGGATCGGTCATTGCCTTCTTGCCGACGTCGCCATCCAACAGGACCAGGCCGTCCCCGACGATCTGATAGCGTTGGTTGGTATTGCTTTTGATGACGGTGTTCTTCCACTTTGATGTCCCACCGGTCTCAATGATGATATTTAGGTTCTCTCCGGGATCCGCGTAGAGCATCTCGTTAATATCCGCGGTCGCCATACCGTAATCGGACTCCAAGTCGGTCCCGCACATATAAACCATAATGGTAAAGACATCCTTCCCGTCGCCGAGGATCTGCGTCCGTCGTGTACGGGGCCCTGTGATCCCGGTCATCGGGCTGATGTTGTTATTACTCGGATCTCCGGTGACGGTCGTATCGTCTCCGAGCGTCGGTTCAGCGCCGGAGTTCGTATTGATCGTTTGACTGTCTGAAGGTAAAAAATCCTCGGAGCCCTTCGAGCACTGCTTGATTACAAAGAAGAGCACCACGATGACAACGATGATAAGAACGATCTTACCGACAGAAGAACCGCATCCCTTGGAAGTGCTGTTTCCCGACCCCAAAAGCGATCCGAGGCCTCCGAGCGGCGAACCACCGGAATTTTGCTGCGATCCGGAACCGAGCAGATCTCCGGGATCGGGCATTCCGCCCGAGGAAGGATCCTGAGGCGGCGGAGTGTAGTGGTTATTGTTTGTCGGTTTTCTTCGGTCCTGGTACGCGGAAGCATTTCCGACCGGTTTTCCGCCCGGTCGCTTCAGTCCGGAGCCTCTTTTATATACGTCACCGCCCGATGAGCCGGACGTCTTCCTCTTCTTTCTGAATCCGCTTCCGCTGTCTCTATCCATCATTATTCTCCTTAAATGCATCGTGATTCATTGTATCGGGAGAAATATCGACTCTTTTCCACCTCTTGAGTATAACACCGGAAGCCCTCGAGCAAAACGACTCACCGACGGAGAGCAACGCCAGCGTGACGATCATCTCGTGTGCTCATCACCTAATCTTCAGAAAGCTCGAGCAAAGAGTAGATTTCAAACACCACACGGTCCGACCGCACTTTCTCCCCTGAGAAATAGTGATCCGAGCCCTGAGTGTTTGAAAGGGCGATAATGACGGTTTTGCTTTCGGGTTCAATCATCACATGCGTATTGTAGCCGACTGTTTGGCCTCCGTGGTAATACGTTCCGGAGCCAACACTCCAACCGAATCCGTAGTCGAAATCGTCCGGGTCGAAAACCTGTGTCCATCCGTCGTCCGAGAGAAAAGCACCGTCCATCACCGCCTGCTCCCATTTAAGAAGATCCCGTGCGTCGGAGACGATCGAGCCTGCCGCATAGCTCAGCGTCCTATTTTGAGAAGGAAGATAGATCGCGCCGTTCTGCAAAAGCACTGCGCCTTTTGACGTAAGAACAGAAGGATCCGTTGACGCAGAGTTCATCTGAAGCGGCTCGAAAAAATTCGCTTCCACAAAATCGTAATACGACATCCCGCTTAGCTTTTCGATGACGATTCCCAAGAAGTAGTAATTTGTGTTGCTGTATGAGTACGTCTCACCCGGCTCGAAAAGCAATGCGTAATCCTTCATTGATTCGACCATCCCGGCATGGGAATAATCCTTTTGGATGATCGACTTCACCTGTTCAATGGTCTCCACGGAGGCAGTATCCAGATCCTCCAAGCCCAGCCCCAGTGCTCCGCAAGTGACATAATCCGGGATGCCGGACGTCATATTCAAAAGATTTCGAACGGTGATCCCCTCCGCGTCAGGGTATTCGGGAATGTACAGACTCAGCGGGTCGTCAAGAGAAAGCTTGCCCTGTTCGACAAGCATCATGATCGCAACCGCAGTAAACTGTTTGGTGATCGAACCCAGTTCGAATACGGTATCCGCACGGTTTGCTGTCTTTTCACGCCGGTCCGAATATCCGTATGCTCCCTCGAAAATCACCTCGCCGCCCCGCGCGACCAAGACGACTCCGTGATACTCGACGGAATTCATGTACGATAAAATGCGGTCCGCGTCAGCCAGGTTCCCGGAAGAACCCGGCTCGGCACGGACCGATGACGGCATATTTTCAGTCTGCGTCTCCTCCGGAACATCGGAGATCGTCTCCGATTCCCGGGTGACGCTCAGTTTCTCAACCGGCCGAACGACACAAGCCGACATGAAAGTAACGGTCGCGGAAAGTATTACCGCAAGAAGAACCTTCCGTCCTCTGTCATTCGGACGGATCATTAATCCTCTTCAGCCTCATTCTGGACGTCCTTGGGCACCTTGATGCTTTTCACGTCGCCGAAGGATGAAAATTCGATTTCTATCTTACAGGCCTTGACATCGATCTCAATTTCCGGCATGGAAGGCGGTGCGGGTTCATCTTCCTCTTCCTCATCATCATCGCTATTGAAATCAATTCCCTCCAGCTCGGAAAAACCGTACATGAATTGAAACAAAAATTCTTCCGCTAACTTGGCAACCGTTTCGGCCATATCGATCTCCAGTAGGACGGGGAGCTTGCTTTTCTTATCGATGAGGAGACGAATGTCGACCTCATAGTCTTCCAAATCCACATCGCTTTCTTCAAGCGCCTCGTCAATATCCTCTTCGATCTCATCGACATCGAGGCTCTTCATAAAATCAATGAAGTATTCCCCGCTGACCTTGCCTTCAAGAACATACGCTTCGGATTTTCCTACCTTTTCGGTCTTCTTGGCGAGCGTCAGATCGTCGCTGTATTCAGTAAGCAATTCTACCAGTTTATGAAGCTTGATCCCTTCGATCAATTTCTGTGCTTCCTCGAAATCCTCATCATCTTCATCGATGCCGTCCTTCGACCATTCGTCGTCTTCTCTCAGATAAGCGGTGATTTCATCCTTGTCTTCGATCAGATAGATCTCAAAATCACCGGATTCTTTATCGTCGACCGCGCTGAAGGTATAGTCGCCCTCCATGTGCGTCGCCTTGTCGGTGATCTCACCGGAAGCTTCGGCTTCTCCGACGATCGCCATATCAAAGTCCTCGGATTCGATCTTGATGTCGAGTTCCAGTTTCCCCTTCATCTCATAAGACTCCGCCTTCTCCAGATTCGCGGCGGCATCCTCCAGAAGCGATTCGGCCGTAGGCTTTTCAAAGCAACCGGCGGTCGGAAGAATCAAGGCCAGGATCAATAGTAGTATAACGATACGTGTTTTCATTCGTGCACCCTCCATGAAACATGTAATTATTGCTATGTATGATTATACTCGTAAAACACTTCGCTCTCAAGTAAGATCCATGCCCGATGCCGATTCGATCCTCCGGGTTTTCGAAGAAAAAACCCGGAATCCTTTTTCACCAGGATCCCGGGTATCTTTTCGCGTATGAGCGGGACAGATATGCGTAACCGGATCAATCCTTGATCGGCGCACGGCGGGTGATCAGGGAATAGAGCATCATAAAGATGACTGTTCCTCCGGTCATCCACAGGATGGATCGAATCGGCAAACCGTTTGAGAGCCCGGTGATTTCGGCGATCGTATGGATAAGTTTGGCCATCTGCTCCGGAATGAGCATAGCCAGGGCGGGCATGCCGACGAACGCGAGCACCGGAATGCCGACCGAAACGATCACCTTCGCCGCAGTGTTCATCCGAACATAGAGCATGGCAATAAAGACTGTGGCGCTGAGCAGCATGACTCGACTCGTATATCCCAGTCCGATGAGGGTCATTTCGCGCGCGACCGGCCCGAGCTTTGAAAGATAAGCGTCAAACAGAGAAAACGCGATCCCGGATCCCTCGTACGTCATTTCAGTGGACTTGAAGAGAAACTCTGCGAAGAGTTCAAGCAGTCGATCCATGACGACAGCAACTGCGGAGATCAGGAGTATACTGATCACCTTACCGGTGATCTGCGTTCTTTTGCTCACGCCCATCTGAGTCAGGTAACGGAACGAGGAACGTGTGTATACGAACCCTATTACCACGATCAGGACCGTCGAATTGAATGATGCTCCCGAAAAACTTCCGGCCATATACAGGGACGTTAATTTGCTCATTGAAAAGAGAGTCAGGAAGATGAGCGTAAAAACGCCGTAGTATACCGGTATGGTTTTTGTGATGATGTCCTGGACATTGTATCGAATGGTCGGAACGAGTTTCATTTCTTTTTCCCCCTTATGAATTCGTCAATTGTATGAAAAGGCGCTGTAAGTCCATGCGACTGATCTCCAAGCCCTCAGGCAGATCGTTTTTCGGACATTCGCCCAAGACATACGCGGTCTCAAAACCGCCGAGCGCGTCCGTTCCGAGCACCTCCCTGCCGCTGACAAACGCGCGTACGGTGTCCGCTTTTCCGCTGACCGAATACCCTGAATCCAAAAGCGATTCTCGCGGCTCGTCGCGGATGATACAGCCGTTCCTAATGATGACGACGTGCTCCACGACATCCGCGACTTCCTCGATCAGATGGGTCGAAATGATGGCAGTGAACGGCGACTCGCTGTACTTTTCGATCATGAACTTATAGAACATGTCTCGGTGATTCGCGTCGAGCCCGAGCACCGGCTCGTCCAACAGGATGAAGGGCGCATTGGAAGCCAATGCCAGAATGTTTTTGAAAATGGACGCATAACCGGTCGAAAGTGACTTAATCTTCTTTTTGATATTCAATCCGAAGGCATCAGCCAGACGGTTTGCGTAGGCCGGATCGAAATCCTTTCTGAAATCATTCATCAGGCGAAAGGCCTTTTCGACCTTCATTTCCTCCGGAAAGTAATTCTTCTCTCCGATAAAGAACATCTTGCCCAAAGCGGTATCGTTTCCGCCGATCGCGTGCCCATCCATGTGAACCGCCCCGGAATTGGGGAAAAGCATCTCGTAGATGATTTTCAGCATCGTCGTTTTTCCGGCGCCGTTGCGCCCCAAAAGCCCGTAGATTTTCCCTTCCTCAAACGTCAGATTGATATCATCCAACGCTTTCACATTTCCGAAACTCTTAGAAATTCCAATCAACTCCAATGAACTCATGCTGAAAACCCCCTCTTGATCATTTCGTAAATCTCATCCGCGGATATGTTGAGACGTTTGGCCTCGGAGGCCAAAGATTTGATATACCGCTCGAAAAACTGGCTCTTTCTTTTTTCGCGCAAAACCTTAACTGCGCCCTTGGAAACAAACATACCCAACCCTCTCTTCTTATAAATAATATTGTCCTCGACGAGGATATTGATCCCCTTGAGCGCCGTGGCGGGATTCATCTTGAAGCGCACGGATATTTCCGTTGTCGAAGGGATCTGAGATTCCTCCGGAAACGCGCCGGACAGGATCCCGTCTTCCAACTGTTCCGCCAGTTGGATAAATATCGGTCGTTCTTCCTCAAAGCGTAGATCCATCCATTGTCTCCTTTCCGACAAAGCCGGAGCATTGCCTTTTTCATGTTCGTTGGTTAATTACTCACGTAACTAACTATATGTCCTGAATTCAAACTTGTCAAGCCCTTCTTTCGAAAATTTGTCATCCGATGATCCCCATAGGAAAAATCCATTATGGTATAATTTTCTTATCGAAACACACGCCCGAAGAAGCCCGTTACAACGATCACGATGGCGTCGGGTCAAACAGAGAGTTATTCTCCGAAGGGAGAGCATCATTGGCGATAATCACGATTTCCAGACAGATGGGCAGTCTCGGGGATGAGGTTGCGGAAGCGTTATCCAGCAAGTTGAATTGGGAACTGATCACAAGGAAGCACCTGATCGACCGCTTTTTTGCCGACGTCACCGACGCTCAGCAGAAACACATGCTGAATGAGAGCGCGAAGTACTATCTTACGGAACTTAAAGGCTACGGCACTTTTCGCGATCTGCTTGAGCAATCGCTTTTCGATCTGGCCGGATCACAGCCCATGATATTGGTCGGCTTCGGCTCACAGGTCATTTTCGCCGATGACCCGCAAGCCGTCCACGTCCGGATCATCGCACCCGAGTGGACGCGATTGAGCCGCGTCCGCAAGCAATTTCACGTATCCGAAGAGGATGCGGAGCAGATCCTGTCCGTTGCGGACAAGAAACACAAACGTTTTGTTTCCACCGTGTTCGGCGCGGATTTGACGGACTCATCGCACTATCACATCACGCTCAATACAGCCGGTGTCAGCGTTGATGAGTGTGTAACAGCCATAATCGCGCTCCAGCAGGAGCACGAGCTTTTGTATCGTATTCGAGGTGAGAGCGACGAAGCCGAGACGATCGATCACATGGCTGACGTACCTGTTTTTCACAATCCTTCCGAGGCCGAATTCGCGCGTATCCTCGATATGTATCAGATCGAATGGAAATACGAACCCAAGACCTTTCCGGTCGAATGGGATGCCGAAGGCAACATCACGCTCGCCTTCAGTCCGGATTTCTACCTTACGAAGTTTGACACCTATCTCGAATTGACGACGATGAGCCAGAAATACGTCACCGAGAAGAACAAGAAGCTCAAGAAGGTCCGCGAGCTTTATCCGGGCACGAATATCAAGATCGTATACAAGAAAGATTTCATTTCGCTGATCGAACGCTTTAAAACATTCGGCGGCGGGAACCGGGAGAACGGGGCATGATGGATGATCCGGATATTCGAAAAGTTTTATTTTCGGAAGAGACACTGAAACAGAAGGTCACAGAGCTCGGTCGGAGGATCTCCGAAGATTATCGGGACAAGGAGCTCGTACTCATTGCCGTGCTCAAGGGTTCTATGTATTTTTTCGCGGATCTGACACGCGCGATCGATATTCCAATCGGAGTCGACATGATCTCCATCGGCAACATTCCCGACACGACAAGTCAGACGGGGATCGTTCGCATCACCAAGGATCTCGACTTAAGCATCACGGGAAAGCATGTCCTGGTCATTGAAGATATTATCCGGACCGGACTGACGACCGCGTACCTGATCCAGAACCTCGGAGCCAGAAAACCCATCGACATCCGGGTGTGCACGCTTCTTTATAATCCGGACCGGATGCTGATCAATATCCCCATCGCCTATTACGGATTTGAGGTCAAAGAGTCCTGGTTAGTCGGTTACGGCATGGATGTCGGTGAGAAATGGCGCAATCTTCCCTTTATCGGAGAACTCGAGCACCGTTAGGCCTCCTGTATTTTTCAACACAAAACGAAACGCCCGCTTCCAATGAAGCGGGCGCCTCTATCTCCAGTCCCTTTAGGGACAAAAAGGGGCTCCAGCGAACCTATTTGATACTACCAATGCTGTCCGGCTGCCCTTTATTATCTGCGAATCTCTATAGCCCGACTCATGAACCGTATCTTCATGGACTTACTTGGTTCGAACTAGGTGTCCTCGCCGTTCTATCCTTCTGATTCCGGATCTACCCGGTTCCGACTTTCGTCTTCTCCGTTCAATCCTTCCGACCCACCGGACATCCCGTTTCGACTTACGCCTACTCGTTCCTTCCTTCAGATCTTGACTCACTCTGCCTTGCTTGCGACTTGTGTCCGCCTTCGCGTCCCGTCAATCGCTATCCGCTTTCCACGACCTTACGCTCCTACCCGATTCATTGATGTGATCTCTTCTTCGAGTCCTCATTGCGTCTGATGTGGCGGCACTCCTTCTAGGTACTGGTGTTCTCTAGTATTCCCTGGAGCTTGTTTTAAGTATAGCATGCAGGCACTACTTGTCAAGAGTTTTTTCACAACAGGAGGCGTTTTTATCGTTTGATTTTTGTGCATTATAGACATAAAATCGCCAAAGCCCTACATATGGGCGTTCTTCAAAATTACCTTCTGATGACAAAACGTTTCGGAAATAATTTGTTTACAGATTCGACAACGAATCTCAAATGCAATATGATGATTTTCATCAGTAAGCCGCCGAAAAGGAGTTGATATCTTCATGAAATCATTTCGCAAGGAACTGCATTTTATGATCCCGTCGAGAAGGGGGATCATCAATATCACCGAGCGGGTCCGCCAAGCGATCCGTGAGAGCGGGATCCGGGAAGGCCTGGTCCTCGTCAATCCGATGCACATCACCGCGTCGGTATTCATCAACGACGACGAGAGCGGACTGCATCACGATTACGAGGTATGGTTGGAGCGCCTAGCTCCGGAAAAGCCCTACGATCAGTATCGTCACAATGGGTACGAGGACAACGCCGACGCGCATCTCAAGCGCACGATCATGGGGCGCGAGGTCGTCGTCGCCGTGACTGACGGCGATCTGGACTTCGGGACATGGGAGCAGATCTTTTACTTTGAATTCGACGGGAAACGCGATAAACGTGTCCTGGTCAAGATCATCGGGGAATAGCGCGCAAATCGCTTCCGCTGATTTCCTGGAAAAGGGAAATACCAAAGACCGGCGCGATCGCGTACACATGGTCCATAATGTTCGCTTGCACCGTCTCATATTCCGTCCATTCGGTCTTCGCGGAGAACGCGTAAATCTCGATCGGGATCCCGCGGTTCTCGTACGCCAATTGGCGAACGAGGATCATCATGTCCTGCCGGATGTCCGGATGATTTTCCAGATATCGTTTCAGATACTCCCGAAAAACACCGACATTCGTCAGGTGCGGGCTGTTGGCGGTCTCTCCTCCCGGCTTCTCGCCATGGATCGGCACACGACCCGCTTCCCGCTTTTCGCGAATATACGGCTCAAGGTATTCGATCTTTGAAAATTCCAGAAGCATCGCTTCCGTACAGAAGCGGACGCTGTTTACATCGACCTGTACGGCTCTCTTGATCCTTCTGCCCTCCGTCTGACTCATTTTGCGCCAGTTCTTGAACGTATTGGTGACCAACGTGTATGCCGGAACGGTGCTGGTTGTGTTATCGAAGTTGTCGATTTTGACCGATATGAGTGTAATTTCGCTCACGGTACCATCAATGTTATGTCCGGGGACCTCGATCCAATCGCCGATCTGCACCAGGTCATCCGTCGTCAACTGGATTCCGGCGACAAAGCCGAGAAGTGTGTCCTTGAAAACAAACGACAGAACGGCGGCGAATGCTCCGAATCCGGAAAGGAGGACCAGCGGGCTCTCATCGATCCAGGACGCGATAATCACGATGGCGAGCACGATGCCGACAACGATTTCAACGACTTGTAGAAGTCCCTTGATCGGGCGGCGCTTCGCGATTTCCTTTCTGCGGTACAGGTTGTCGATGATCTCCAGAAAAGAATCCACGATCAACATGATGATGATGATGGTGTACACCGTCACCGCCTTGATGATCCACGACTCGGCGGCCCCAAAGCCCGCGGCACTCAACCGGACCACCAGCGGCGTCATCAGATGCATCGTTCCGGGGATCAGTCGGCTTTTTTTAACGATATTGACGGTCTTGCTCTTCCGGATAACAGGGATGCGAAAAAATATCGCGGAGGCAACGCGCTTGGCGACAAAAAACAGGACAAAGCAAATGATCACTACCAATAGGGCTCGCGTCGAATATCGTAAAATGGAGTCGATCAGTCCGGTCAGACCAAGTTTATCTATTAGGGTATCCAACCATGCAAACATTTATCTCTCCTGATTTCTCCGTCGGGCTTGGACAGATCTCATTGATATGCCCTTCGCTGATAATATATCATAACCGTGTGGTATTTCGCCACGAAGCGTGAGGATCGGTCGTCCTGCCTTATTCCAAGTTATTGATTATTCATAATTATTTACAATTCTCTTTACAGTTAGCAGGGATTAACACAGTTCTCGAGTGCTACAATGTCAGAAGCGAATTCTGCCGATGCGGAAGCGTTGCCAAAGAATTCAACATTCCCGGCGCTTTTCTGGGGCACGGGAAGAAAGCAATCGGAGGGGCTCATGAAGAATTCATTAAAGCGGATCAATCGGGGAGCAGTGATGTTTCTTGTACTGCTTCTGGGCATGTCCATCTATTTCATCATTCAGTCCGGGAGCGATAAGAAGACGCAAACCGAGCTCCGGAATATCGCGACGGACTTTATAGCCGAAACCGCAAAGCACGTCATTATTCCGGAATCGATGAGGGCGTCCGAGGGATCCGACGCAACAGCCGTATCGGAACTGGCCGAGTACTATAAAACAGCCCGTACGGGACCCTGGGGACGATTCTATTCGGATAACATACAGCTCCGGCAGTTCGCCTCCGTATGGTATGAAACCGCTCTTCAGATCCAGGCCGGAACGAATACCTACATCCTCTCGTCCGAACCGCAAATCGACACCTTCGATCGATTCACCGCATATCGGGATGAGGCTACGCTTTACTTCACCGTTACGGATACCCGGACCATTTTGATGCCGAACGGAGAAGAGACCCTTTCCATTTTGAGTTTTTCGGAATCATTGAGTTTTATCCGTGAAAACGATCGCTGGGTCATCGTTCAATATTCCTCCTCTCGCCTGGCTGATAACTTGGCGGAGTATTCCGAGTGATGATCAATAAGGAGAGCGATATGAGTACGAATCCGGTCACAACGAATATCCAAGATACCGCAACAGGCGCAATAAGCAACGAAAAAGACGCCAAGGCGATCGCGATGAGCATTCGGAATGTCACCAAGACTTTCGGTAAAAATGTCGCGGTCAATGATCTGTCCATAGATCTGTTTGCCGGCGAGGTCTTTGGCTTTCTCGGTCCGAACGGGGCGGGAAAAACCACCATGATCAAGATGATCATGGGATTTTTGGCGATGGACGCCGGCTCCATCCGGGTCAACGGATTTGATCTTGAGCAGGATTACGAGAAAGCAATGGACCATTTGGGCGGCATCGTCGAGAATCCGGAAATGTATCGCGACTTAAGCGGAAGAGAAAATCTGATCATGTACGCCCGCTTGCACGGCGTTGTTTCGGCGGAGCGGATCGACGAAGTCCTTCAAATGGTCGGAATGGAAGGCCGCGCGAACGAGAAGGTCAAGAAATACTCCCTCGGCATGAAGCAACGGGTCGGACTGGCTCAGGCCATCGTTCATCGACCGAGGGTCCTATTACTCGATGAACCGACAAACGGCTTGGATCCGGTTGGGATCCGCGAACTCCGCGATATCCTAAAAAGGCTCGCGCACGAGGAAAATGTCGCCATAATGGTCTCCAGTCATATCTTAAGCGAAATGCAGATGATGTGTGATCGCGTCGCTATTGTCAACAAAGGCAAACTTCTGGACATCAAGTCCGTCGAGGAGCTTCGTAGCCTATCTTCCGATGTTACCGCTCATCGCATCGTCGTTTCATCCGGCGAGAGAGCCGCAGAGGTCCTTTCGGTCCACTTCGGGGACATCATCGTGGATAAAGCGGACGACTTCATCGATATTCATATCGTCAAGGAGAGCATCCCATCCGTCGTTCGTTTATTGGTGGAGAACGACCTGGACATATACTCCGTAACGAGAGCCGAAGGCTCACTTGAGGAGGCGTATATTCAAATCACCGGAGGAGGGATGAACATTGAGTAAGTTAATCACCCTTTACAGAAATGAAATGTCCCGAACCTTTCGGAAGGCCGGCACCCTTGTTATTTTGGGCTTGATCATAGTGATCTGTATCGTGACTCCCATAGGGACCAACTTGATTGCGAGAAAAGCGATGTTACCCGACCGAACGGGCATAAATTATCAGACGGTAGTCGCACAGCTCAATATGAAAATCAAGGGTATAGATGAGCAACTTTCCGATCTGGATATCTCCGACGAATCCGAAATCACGCAGACAAAGTTACTCGAAGAAAAATACGGTCATGAGGATATGATCGAGACGTATGATTTTTTGATATCCGCAGGCTACGAAGACGGCTCGTCGACCGATCTGATCATCCTGGCATCGGATGATCTCCTCTCCTACTTAAGAGAAAGACGCAGATCTGAAATGATCCCCGCGGAGGAAAGAACGGTCCTTGTGGAGGAGTACAAATCTTTTTTAAACGATGCGATCGAGACCATCAAAAAACTGCCACAGACACTCGACTTCGCCGGCTATATCGATATTCGTAAAAAGGACGTGGAGTTCCAGGAAAAATTCTATGCGTTGCACATCGGCAACAGTGCCGGTGCGAATGAAGATGAACCCGTACACGAGAGTGATTATTATACAATCGGAATGAGGATCGACAATACCAAACTATATACTCAAATGTATGAAGAGTTTTTACTCATTGATCCGTTAGGCGGAACCGACGGAACACACGATTTTTGGGAGACTCAGGGTCTCACATATTTGACTCAGGCGTTGAAAGACGACCTGAAAGAGGGAGTTTACCGCGATCTTTTTTCCGGGAACAATGAGCCTCAGCCACTTACGGGCGCCCGACGCAAATGGGTGGAAGACAGCATCCGGATCATAGAATTTCAA
>JAFGGR010000067.1 GCA_016930475.1 Clostridiales bacterium
CGGCGATTCTTCCTGTCATGATCGCAGTAGGACCGCCGGCAGGGCTATAGACCCACTTTCCTGCCGCATAAACATCCGGCAGTTCGGTTTTTACGGAGCGGGCCATGTTAAACATATTGGTAACCACAGGGATTTTGCCTTCAAAGGACCAGCCTACAATAGAACCCTCTGAACTGCCCACCCGCTCTTGAATGGAGCAGGGCGTAGAGGAAAACTCGAGCTTGCTCTCGGGATATAATTCCTTCAATGCATCCGCATATTGGCTCAAGCTTTCTTCTTTATCCGTCCGGAGCAGTATGTCCTCTATCCCGAGGGTGATCGGGTTTGGCAGGATCTCAACATCCAGGGCAAATTCCTTGATCAACGGCTTAATGAGGCCTGCGTTGACCAAGGCCCGGGCACCGGCTTCGAAGCGATATCCGTCTCTTTCAAAAGTATTCATCAGTCCGCCACAGCGCTCGTTTTTTTCGAGCAGAAGCACTTCTCTGCCCGAATGAGCGAGGCTGAGCGCAGCCGTCAGGCCTGCAATACCGCCACCTACAACAATAATGTCCTTCTGAATCATACAATAATACCTTCATTATTCAGAAAATCTTTGGTTCTAATTAAGAGGGCTTCCGCTGCCTCTAAATCGAGAGCGGGGGGAACCAGCTTTTCTTCCGTCGTCAGATGAAAAAAGACATCCGTGGTTTGTGACAGTTCCGGAGATGTACCGAGATAGTAAAGAGCTTCGGCGGAAACATCCGGTGCGGCCGAGAACTTATTAATGACGTTCTTTTTATACCATTGATACCATTTACCGTTGTCCTTGCCGGACTCTGTCCGGACCATTCCGGGATGCATCGCGTTCATTGTCACGCGAAAAGGGGCAAGTTCGCCGGAAAGGAGATGCATAAACAGTATCTGTGCCAGTTTCCCGGCGCCATACGCCTTGATACCGGTATACCGCCGTCTTTTCCACTGCAGATCTTCAAGATCCAGACCCCAAACTGCAAAGCGATAGGCCTCCGAGCTTACCAATAGAATTCTTCCGGTTTGATCCTTTTGATACTTCGGAATCAGCATTTTGTTAATGATCAGGGGGCAAAGATAATGGATGGCAAAGTTCACTTCGATACCCATAGCGTTTTCTCTGCGCGATTCCAAATGCACGCCCGCATTATGGATCAGCACGTCGATCGGCTTTTCGAGAGACAGAAGATGCTGTCCTACCCGCTGTATATCGGGCAGCAGCGTTAAATCCGCAATGATATGATCGACCGGGACGCCGAATTCTTCGGCTATTTCTCTGCGTACGGACTCGGACTTCTCCCGATTTCGATTGACCATCAGGACATGAGCACCCATAGAAGCATATTTACGGGCAGTATAGTATCCGATCCCCGATGTTGTACCGGTTATGACAACAAGTTTATTCCGGAACGGCTCAGAATTCTTTTCGGGAAGCCGTTTCATATTTTTGATCATAGCGTATATGTTTGACCATTTGTATTTAGCCCAGTATTTTCTCACTGCAGAGTTCATAAAATAAATCCTTTGTGTGCTTAACATTCAGTCATGAAGTTTTGCTCCATCGTATCAATACAAGTGATGAGCCGGTGATGGATGAGGCGGTGATGGATGAGCCTTAATTAATTATTGTAATATATTGAAATCTGTGTTTCAATAATTTCATGAAAAAACACATAAACACAAAAATCATTTTGACTGTTTTTATCGTCATCATGCTGGGTATGATCGGGTTTGCAGTTTTTTCTAAAGATGCCTTTGTTGCTCTTCTGAAGCATTCGGCACTGCTCAGACACGCTCGCTTTTTGCATATCGCAGCAGTCTCTCTGTTCTTTTCCAATGCAGTTGTCGGAATTATTTGGGAGCGCCGGAGCCTTGCTTCGGGCAGTAAGGAAATCATTCTTCATACCTATAACACGGTAACGTTTCTGGACTCCCTGTTTTCATCGCCCCTGATCATACTTTCACTGCTTGGTGGCCTTTCCCTGAGTTTCAATGTAGGAGAACTGTGGCAGATCGGTTGGCTGTCCGTCAGTTTTCTTCTCTTTATACTCTCCGGCATCATCTGGGTTGTCTCTGACATACCCACACAGTACAAGGTCAAACAACTCCTATCCCGGCTGAATCCGGAAGATCAAGACCTTCCGGATGAACTGATCCGGATCTTGAAACTGCGCTGGTGGATCAGCATGGCCGGTGTTCTGCCCTTAGTGGCTGTTTTTATTCTGATGGTATACAAACCGGACATGACAGCGGTGGCCGACTGGTTCCGGTAGCCGATCAAGTTTTTTACAGGGATATTCCGATAAGTTATTGAAAAATGATTGGCAACAACGCGAGCTATTCCATCTTCTCACGTATTGAGAGTGTCGTTTGATATGTGAACAGATACTATCGTTTATACATTGTATCAAGGGTCTCCTGTAACAAAGCAACGATATCATTAAAAGGAATGCCTGATGCATAAGCATATTGGTTTTGATATGCTCGCCAGATCTGATGAAGCTCGGGGCTCATCAGGATTTGCTGCAAATAGACAGAATACAGTTCAAGATAATTTTCCGTATGGCGTTCCTGTGTCTTTTTCTGAAGCGCTTCCCTGAGATCGGAAATGAGGCCTTCCGAATTCTTCATCTTCAGCAATGTATAAATATCGTAGTAGTCTCTTGCTCTCGTATTTGAGATGTTGCGCGCCAAAACGGATTCGATCTTTTCGGACAATATTGTCTGAAGATTGTAGGCTTTCACTGATATTGAGCGATCTTCGAACATCAGGTTAAAATCATAGTCGATCTCCCTCGGAGTTACTACATCACCTGTCGTCAAATCGATCTTTAATTTGACTCGAATGGTAAAAAAATGTGCTTCCAAGGTAATGCGGAAGTCCTCGTATTGGGCTTCTTCGTGGATATTTTTAATATCAATCAGATGGAAGATAACATGATCATCCAGTTCAATGGACATGATTTCATTCATCATGTTTCGGACGGTAGTTTCGCTAACCGGAACTCCTTTGATCGTTGTATCCAAATCCATTGTACTTCGGAGATCCACACCAATCATAGAGGCGATCAAAAAGCCGCCCTTGATAATGAACATGTCATGAAAACGACTGACCGCTATCCTTTCCAGAAGTTTTTCCATCATGTAGTAATTAATGAGCGTGTTGGCCGGGAGACCGTCTTTCTTTTCTTTGTTTCTCAGCCAATCCTTTAGTTGTTTCGGGCTGTTGATACTCATCGAAGCACCTCCATGTATTGGCGAACGGTATCCCGAATGTGAAAGAGCTCCGCATAATTCATGAGCTCATGCCATTTTGCATCGGGTCTTTTCATGTAGATTTTGACCGCGGAGAGGACTTCGTCGCGATCCAGTTCGTCAATTTTCCGGATACAGTCACAAATCGTTCGCTCAACATTATATACGGTCAGAACATTTCCATAGGCAGATACGATGGTGGACTGACCCATTTTCCATAGACTTTCCTTAAGGTAAAAAAAGCGATATCGTGAGGACTCCGTTAACAGGGCGGTATTCCAACCGGATGGAATGGTTAAACTGAACTTAACCGGATTCCGGTCCGAAAGCTGATGCAGAATAAGCGCTGTATCCATTGAAAAAACGCCCTTGGGACAACGGTGCTGTGCTACAAGAAACGGATCTTCCAAGTGTTCCGCATCCATATAAAGACCGTGAGCGACCCGCTCTAAATCACCGCTTTTTTCAAGGCGCTGTAAGACCTTCGTATCCATGCCCATTTCCCGTACGTCCTGCGCCCGGATAACTCCATTATTATCTTGAATATACTTCAGGACTCGATCTTTATCTGCCATTGTAATCACCTTATCACCGAGGATGTCTTTGTTTTTCGTATTAAGATTACCATATACGATATAAAAAGACAACAGAAATATTTGTTTACAGTGCTTGGAAGAAAATATTCAGCAGTAATTTGCTTCCGACCGCTCCGTTACCCCTTCATCAACTCGAACACGCGATCGCATTGGGCGGCGATTCTTCCTGTCATGATCGCAGTAGGGCCGCCGGCAGGGCTATAGACCCACTTTTGAACTGCCCACCCGCTCTTGAATGGAGCAGGGCGTAGAGGAAAATATGTATGGTTCCGAGACCTTAAGTCATTGAAAAATGATCGGTAACAACCTGCCAACTTTTCACTGAAAAATCATCATCACAAAAATGCCCATAATACGTTCACGATCTGCCACCGATCGTTTATTCGGCAGAGATGAACATAATCGAGAAAATTGTTCGATATCACTTTTGCCGACGCTATATTCTTCTGAGTATCGAGCCATTCGATCTCCAAAACCCGATGATCGCCGTTTGAGCCGCCGTACTGCGGAACAACATCCAGAAGTGACGAGCGGGTGAACTCGTCAATTATATCCGGATTTTCAGGATTGATACTGCGTTTTGCCAGATCCGGATGCAGGCCTCTCTTGACCCGGTCGATGTCCTTGTCATACCAGCCCTCAACATAGTCCCGCAATGGTTTTTCCATATCAATTTTCATGGTATCAGTCCGTTTTTCGAGTGCCTTTTCATGGAAATCCCAGAGAACATTGATGATTTTCCATGAGTCTTTCGTATTAACGAGGTGGATATAGTCAACATATTCATTGCTTACAGCCCGGGCTGTGGCGATGTTGCCTATCGAATCAAAGATATCAATATCCAGCCTTCTTTCCTTTCCTTCTGCCCCGCCGTATATCGGAAGTGCTTCCAGGAGTGAGCTTATGTTTTTCGAAATGATTCCGTTGGGCGCTTCGGTATCCGGATGTCGTTTGACCAGGAGAGGGTGTACTCCCTGAGTTATGCGGGCACTGTCTTTGTCGTACCATCCTTCTACGTAATCATGTATTGCCTTTTCCATTGCATACTCCTCCGTGACGTAAATATATCTGATTTATGTGCAGTGCAACACCAATGAAGTAAAGAAAATTTCCGAATCCATTACTTAATATTTTACACTATTTTTCCTGTTGCATAGTTTGGATAATAGGGTGAAGATCAGGAGCATAAGGTAGCAGTCTGCAATAGAAAGCCGGCTCGTTTTTCGACAAGCTTTTTCGTCTCCGGATATGGCTGAATGGACAATCCCGATCATCGGGAAGCATAATTCAACATAGGATATCAGGCAGGTGTTATGGTTGATGTCCCGCAAAGCGCTCTCGAGACTGCTCCGGACGAGAGCTTCGGAAATAAAGCGATCTGACACGTTTACATAATGTTGGGGGTATCAGGCATGAAATCTCTTATGCGTAGAATGTTTGTTGAGATGATCGTGTGCACATTTTAATTTGCAGCATTTCGGCATGTTCGCTTTGGACTCGTTCGAATGAAGGCACAGTAACGGGGACGTCGGAACCAAATTCTTCGGACAATAGCGAAGGGACCCGGGAGACAGAGGAGATTATTCGTCAGCTGACATTGGTTTGTGATAATCCTTCTGTGGTGGCAGCCTCCCCGGATGGCTCGAAAATCATCCTGAGAACCGGATCCATTTCGAGTTTTTGGATAAATTACTATATTTTAGACACGGAGGGGGAGGAGAAGCCGGTCGGTATCGAGCGTCCGGAACGCTATGAGATTATTGGTGCGTCATTTTCGCCGGACGGAACAAAAATCATATATCTCACTATCCCGGAGGACATGAATAAGTCTGATGCAAAAATCAACTTGATTCATTCCGACGGGAACAATCAAAAAACACTCGCAACAGGATACGCCCCGAAATTTCTGAAGGGCGGCGATGAGATTCTTTATTTATCCGACGGACAACGCTACCGGATGAATGCCGACGGACACAGCCCGGCCTTTGCGGCAGGAGGGGAGTAATGGAGGCCTCAATGCCTGACACCCAGCACCCCGCCCCCACCCCTTCCTCCATCCTGAATCGCGCGATCGTTTTCGCGACGGAGGCGCACCAGGGCGCTTTTCGAAAAGGAATCGGTATCCCGTACATCCTTAATCCTTACTCACACGATCGGTAATATCTGTGATTGTTCCGTCCGCTTCATACTCATAAATTACGGCGTCGGTGATGGCACCGGTGGTGATGACGGCGAACGTTCTGGCGATATCCGGATTTAAATGGTTGTGATCGATCCAGGTGCCCTCGTTGATATACAGTTTATCGCCCACTTTTCGGGACTCCGGTGTGTGGGTGTGGCCGAACACCACTAGTTCAATGGACTTTTCGGGATTTTCCAGATACTGCACGATGGCTTGGTTGAAGTAGTAGTCCGTGCTGAGTGTTCCGGCAACCGCCTCGACAAAGCTGTTTTTCACGCCAACCTGATTGATTTCCTGACGTTCATCCCATGTTCGCTGGAAATTCTCGAAAAGCACCGGCGCGGAGATCGTACCATCTTCTTGCTGAACCGGATAGAAATCTTTAAGGGAGTATATGTCATCAAAGCCGGCAATGCCCATATCAAAGACCTTGTCTTCAAAGCGCTCAAACTGGGTAATGCGGGCAAATTGGGTGCTCAATACTCTGTAATAGAGATACGCACCATACTGGTCGGGATCGATGGCCGGATCGGGAATGACGGTAACTACGGGGTAGTCTTTTTTGATTAAGGGCTGGCCCTGTAGTATCCAGCTTGCCGCAATGCGGGCATAGAAATATCCCGGAGGCAGAATGGTATCTTCGTTTTGGCACAGTTCTTTATTGGAGACGCTGTCGGGCGACGAAAAAACATCGTAGCGATGGCCGTGCTCGATGGCGATTTCCTGACGGTCGCCGGTCACATATACCCCGAGCCCTTCCGCGTCACGCGCCTGCACGATTCCCGGCAACGCCTCATCCAAAACTTCGCTCTTCAGAAGCATATCGTGATTGCCCGGTACGTAGACCACGTTGATTCCCTTTGTTATCAGGCGATTCAACGCATCGATCACATCCTGATTGGTTGCGATCACCTGTCGGTAGAACTCATCCGGATCGTCATATCCGGGGTAGGCAAGCGGCAAAAACCAGTCATCCAAAAAATCGCCGTTAATGACCAGCTCGCGCACATCCGCGGTATCTTCAAGCTTTTCGAGAAAATCCACCAGCAACGCGCGATTTTCAACCGTTTCAGAATAACGGTCATCAATCCCAAGATGCAAATCACTGATCACAACAATTTTGTCGGCGGATTCAGACGGCGTCCAAAGCCCCTCGGCCGTAACGGCGATCGGCGTTGACGTGACGGATATGGAAGACTCGGTACTTGCGGCGACCGGAGTGGTTGCGGCATCCGTTACGCGCTTCTCTGTTCCGCACGCAGAGAGGGCGAATGACATCGAAAGCAACAGTAAAAATGTGACGATTCGCTTGATCATTTTGGTGCCTCCCTTTGTTTGAGTTTGTGCAGGTATATCTGCTGATATCGTCATCATAGCACGGAGAGGATTCGATTGTGGGTGAGAAGGTTAATTTTAGCCTCTATTCGAAAATTGTTCGGGCAAATAATCCCGTTAATGGATTCGGGGGCATCATACCTCATGGTCCTGAAGATCAGCTCCTTCCGTTGCGCGAATAATGAGTCGTTTTCCATCGAAATATAACAGATCGACATATTTTTCACCGTAACAGATGAATAAAGGCTATAATGAATTGCACGACCGACACCCAAGGCGCCGCTTGCGGCGCAAGAACATGGAGGCAGAACGCATGAGATCCGCCATCTATTACTACTCCCTTGAGGGCAACACCCAGAAGATCGTAGAACAAATTACCGAGGGGACCCAAAGGGACGTATGTCGTCTCGTTGCCCACCGGAAATATCCGAAGAACGGCCTGAAATATTTCTTCGGCGGTATGGATGTCGTGCTCAAAAGGACCCCGAAGCTGGAGCCTCTGACCCAACGCCCGGAAACCTATGATTTAATTGTATTGGCGACTCCGGTCTGGGCCGATTCCTATGCCCCTGCGATTCGCAGTTTTCTTAAGGAACATAACCTGTCCGGAAAGAAGATCATACTCATTGCGTTAACGTCCGGCGGGGATGCAAGCAAATGTTTTAAAGCGATGAAAGCGTCTCTCGGAGAATCGGAGGTTGTGGGTGAGTTTACCGTTAAATCTCCGGTCGCCGACAATCAAAAAGAAGCGAATGCCGTCGTGGAGAAGATTCGGAAGCGCTTAAACGAGTGAACCGGAGAAGATTCGGAAGCGTTTGAACGAGTGAGTGATTGAATAAGTCAAAACGTGAGATGACCGATTCGGAAATGCTTGAACGACTGAATCGGAAATGATTGCGGTCGAGGTGGTCTGTTGATTTCAATGGGGCAGTGCAACACCTCTTTCAGTTAATCAGCGAGCTTTATAATTTCCCTAGTTATCTCGGTCGTGAATTGAGAGAAGAATGGTTTATCTCGGTCGTGAATTAAGAGACAAAGCGATCGGGGGTGCCGGCATAAGGTCCGAGCCTAATTGTCAGAGCGATTCAGTACGTTCGGCTGGCAAATACCGACTAAATGAAGCAAACTGTATGAGTTAGTCGGTAGTATAGAGCGCGGTGACCCTTCGTGAAAACGAAAATACCGCCTGGATTCGTACTTTGGCTGTTCTAGGCGGTATTTTCTCATTCTTTTCGCATCCGAAGGGTCGGGAAATACCGCCTGGATTCGCACTTTGGCTGCTCTAGGCGGTATTTTTTCATTCTTTTCGCATCCGAAGGGGCAGGAAATACCGCCTGGATTCGCACTTTGGCTGCTCTAGGCGGTATTTTTCGCTTGAAGGTCTCGCAGACGGTGACAGCACATTCTAATAAATGAAAAACGAAGCAACCCGGGCGATTTAGTCGGTATCTGTGCCCTCATTGCCAAAACCTCGCCACTGCTTGTCCGTTGTACAAGAGGCGCGCCGGTTTTTTTTCGATTTTTCTCGAAATAAGTATTGACACGAGAATACTTCGGGGATAGAATTATAATACTTCGAGCAAGGAAGTAAAGGAGCGGCCGCGTGGACATCGAAAATTTAGAAGAACTTGTTTTTTCATATGTCGATAAGGTCAAGAAGTTGACCTCGCCTCAGACGTGGGGGAATATTCTTCTGGACTTAAGCAAAAATGATCTGTTTACCATGCTGTTCCTTTACCGAAAGGGGCAGGTCACCATGACCGAGATTGCCGAGTACATGAAGATTCCGCTGAACACGGCGACCGGTGTTATTTCGCGCCTGGAGAAGAAGAACCTGATCACGCGGGAGAGAAGTACGGAGGATAAGCGCATTGTCACCGTGCGAATTTCCGAAGGCGGAATGGTTTGCATGAAGGACATTTTCGGCGAATTTCTGCGCTTCGGCGAGATTGTGATGAGGGCGATTTCCCCGGAAGAACTTCAGGTGATACTGAGCAGTGTCAATAAGCTTTTCGAGGCGATTGAGGAGAACGAGCGGCAAAAATCAGCTCCGCGAGCCGAGTCCAGGATCCGGAAGATTGTAATCGAATAATCTGCCTTCAGAGAGAGGCAGTTTTTCCGGCCCAATACTTCGAGACGCGAACAATTCGAATGAAGAATAAAATATATGGAGGTCGAAAATGAGCAGGATTTTTATTTTCACGGGAAAAGGCGGAGTCGGCAAGAGCAGTGTCGCGTCGGCGCACGCCCGGAAATCGGCGGCAGAGGGCAAACGCACCATTCTGGTCAGTACGGATATGGCGCACAATCTGTCGGACATTTTCGAGGTGCCGATCGGAAGAGAGATTACGAATCTTTCCGAAAACCTCGATGCGCTGGAAATCGACCCGGAATATGTGATGCGGACCGATTATCAGCATTTCATGCAATCTTTTCAGGAAATGCTGGCTTCGCCCGGAATCGGAATGGGAGAAGATGCGGATACGGTTATGTTTCCGGGATTGGAGGAGCTTTTCTCGCTCCTTAAAATCGCGGACCTGGACGCCGGCGGCGCATACGACCGGATCATTGTGGACTGTGCACCGACCGGCGACACACTCGCGCTCCTCAAATTCCCCGAACTGCTCGGTTGGTATTTTGAACACCTTTTTCCGGTCGGTAAGTTTGCCGTGCGCGTCCTGTCGCCGATCGCAAAACACAAATATAAGCTGGAGCTTCCCGACGGAAAGGGAATGAATGATATCGAAAAGCTGTACGGGAAATTGATCGAGCTTCAACGCCTTTTGAAGGACAACTCGAAAACCTCCGTGCGCATCGTCACGATTCCGGAGAAAATGGTCGTCGAGGAGACGAAACGCAACTATATGTATCTGAATTTATTCGGGTACCCCGTCGACGGGATCTACATCAATCGGATTCTGCCGGAAAGCCTGGACAATCGCTTCTTCGGCGAATGGAAAAAGATCCAGAAGAAATACGGAGACGAGTTGGCGCAGGTTTTCGCGCAGAAACCGATTTACCGGATTCCCTGGTATGAGACTGATTTAAGAGGCATGCACGGAATCGACCGCATCGCTGGAGACGCCCTGACGGATATGGATGTGTTCCGTGTTAATAAAGAGATTTCCGGAGAGATTTTCGAGAAGACGAAGGAAGGATATGAGATGAAGATCTCGATTCCCTTCGCGGAAAAAGACGATCTTTCGCTGACGACGAACGGAGCGGATTTGATTCTTCGACTCGGTAATTTCAAACGCAGTATTCCGCTTCCTTCGACGCTGACAACCTACGATATTACTTCGGCCAAATTGGAGAAAGAACAATTAGCGGTTTGCTTTTCGCCCCGCATGGACGAAAAGAAGGACGCATAGGAAGGGAGGAGCATATAAAATGAACAGAGAATTTTTCTTAAAAATGGCGGAGGCCAAGCGCATGGAACGCGATGCGATCCTTGCCTTGTTACCCGAGAGTTCCCGCGGGCACATCCAAACGATCGGGAATGAGCTCCGCGAGATGATCAAGGAGAACGGAAGAGAACATCAGGAAGAGCTTTTCGAATGCTTGAAGCTGATGATAGAATGTCACGGAATATTCACCGCGGACGCCTCCTCCGACACGAAGGAAGAGGCCGGAGGACCGGCGACGACGAAGACGACAAAGAAGACAAGGAAGGTAGATATATCATGAGAATTCTTTTATATACCGGAAAAGGCGGTGTCGGTAAAACGAGCATCGCGGCGGCGACGGCCGTTAAGCTTGCGTCGGAAGGAAAAAAGGTCCTGATTATGAGCACGGATCAGGCCCATAGCCTGGGCGACTCTCTGGATATCAAGTTGTCGAACGATGTGACGCCGATCAGCGACAATCTGTTCGCGACGGAAATCGACAGTGTCGAGGAAAGCGAGAAGGCCTGGGGGCATATGCAATCCTGGATGAATGCCATGTTGACCAGTAAAGGCGGGGCCGGAATCGAAGCGGACGAGCTTCTCGCGTTCCCCGGTCTGGAGGAGTTGTTTTCTCTTCTGAAAATTCTCGACATCGAGGAAAAAGGGGAATATGACGTCCTGATCGTCGATTGCGCGCCGACGGGAGAGACCCTGTCTCTTCTGAAATATCCGGAAATGTTCGAAACCGCGATGATGTCGATCCTTCCGATGAAAAAGAAGGCCGCTATGGCGGTCGGTCCGGCGATCGAAAAGCTGATGAAAATACCTATGCCGAAGGGAGAGGTCTTTGACGAATTGGGGGTTCTGACGGAGCGCCTGGTGAAGCTTCGCGCGTTGATGACAAACCACAAAGTTCTGAGCATCCGCATCGTAACCACGCCCGAAAAGATTGTCGTGCGCGAGTCAAAACGGAATTTCTCCTGCCTTCATCTCTACGGCTACAACGTCGATGCGCTCATCGTAAACAAAGTGTACCCGAAGGAAGCCCTCGACGGCTATTTTTCCCAGTGGAAAAAGCTTCAGGAGGAGGGACTGGCGGATATCAAGGAAAGCTTTGGCGATCTTCCTATATTTCTCGTTCCCCTCTTGTCGGAGGAGATCCGGACCGTACCCGTTCTGCAAAAAGTCGGCGAGAATCTTTTCGCCGGGGCAGACGCAGCGGCGATTCTATTTGACAGTCAGATATTTACCGTGGGAAAAGATGAAGACGGCTCCTTCATGACCTTGCACCTCGCTTTCGCCGATAAAAGCGATCTGGAAGTCGAAC
>JAFGGR010000068.1 GCA_016930475.1 Clostridiales bacterium
ATTTCAAGAGCTCATATTCGCGATGGGTCATTTCGATCTCTTCATCGTCCAAATAAACACGATGCCGGATATCATCGAGAACGATCGGTCCGGCCCTCAGCAAATCGCGCCCTTCTTTTGCGTCTTTCTCGAAAATCTCCTGAGCGATCGTCGTCCCGGCTCCGGGATCGATCGCGGAAAAAGACGGGCTTACACTGCCCGGTGCGCTCCTCGATTCGACCGGACGCCCCTCCGCGTCCTCTGAAAAGGCGCCGCAAGTCGCCTCATACCGGCGGATCTGAGTGGCGACTCTGGCGAGGAACTCCCGAATCCCGAAGGGCTTGGTGATATAATCGTCGGCACCGACGCCCAGTCCGCGGACTTTGTCCGCCTCGCTCGCTCTCGCCGTCAGCATGATCACCGGTGTGACCGAGTATTCATTTCTTGCGCGAAGTCGGGCGCAGATCTCAAATCCGTCCATCCCCGGAAGCATGATATCCAAAATGAAGAGACAGACGTTCTCCAACCCGGAAAGTCGGTCGATGAATTCGAGCCCGTTGCGAAAACTGCTGACCGCGTATCCTTCGCCGGCAAGATTGTACTCGATCAGTTCGGCGATCGACGCATCGTCTTCAACGATGACCACCCTGCGTTCAATCGTCATGCTTCCTCGGGCCTCCTGCCCTTGATGAAGAAAATCACCCACTCCGCCACGTTCTGCGCGTGATCCGAGATGCGCTCGAAATATTTGCAGATCAGTAAAAGCTCGGTCAGGATCTCGATCGAATCCGGATCCTGGCGCATTCTTTTAACCAAATACTCTTTGATTTTAACATACATCGCGTCGACCTTATCGTCCATGTGAACAACTGCACAGGCAATCTCTTCGTTTTTTGAAACATAAGCCTCCAGCGCCGATTTGATCATCATTTTCGAGTAGTCCGACATCCGGATGACATCTGCCGGAATAACGATATCGGTATGAAACGAGGCAAGGATCAAGACCTTTTCACAGATATCGCCGGCGTGATCGGCGATACGCTCCAAGTCCGTGATCAGCTTGAGCGTCGATATCGCGTCGCGGAGATCCGCCGCGACCGGCTGTTGACGAATGATCATCTCGACGCAAGCGCGATCGATTTCGCGCTCCATGTTATCGATCAAGTCGTCGTTATCCACAACCTTTTGTGCTTTTTCCGCGTCGATTTCGACCAGGGCGTCCACCGCATCCGTGATCGCGGAAAGTGTCATCGCTCCCATACGAATGATTTGCTCGTGGATGTGGATCAGTTCGTTTTTGAATTCTTCTCTGACTACCGCCATATCTTCCTCCTTTGGGATCCGCTGAAACGGACGCTCCCTTTTTGCTTTTCGATCAGCCGAAACGGCCGGTCACGTACTCTTCCGTCTTCTTGTTCTTCGGATTATTGAAAATTTCCATGGTCGGCCCGTCCTCCATGACCTCGCCCAAGAGAAAAAACGCGGTCCGGTCGGATATTCGGACCGCCTGTTGCATATTATGTGTCACGATGACGACCGTGTATTTCTTTTTCAGCTCATACATAAGATCCTCGATCTTGATGGTGGATATCGGGTCTAAAGCCGACGTCGGTTCATCCATAAGGAGGATGTCCGGTTCGACTGCCAACGCCCTCGCTATGCAAAGCCTCTGCTGTTGCCCTCCCGACATTCCGAGCGCCGAAGCCTTGAGTCGATCCTTCACCTCTTCCCAGACTGCGGCGTCCCGGAGGGATTTTTCGACGATCTCATCGAGCTCCTTTTTCTTTTTTATGCCGTGCACTCTCGGTCCGTACGCAATGTTGTCATATATGCTCATCGGGAAGGGATTCGGCTTCTGGAACACCATGCCCGCCCGCTTTCTCAGATGCGTCACGTCACAGTTTTTCGCGTAGATCTCTTCGCCGTCGATCCGAATACTCCCCTCATGGCGATAGTTGAAAATCAAATCGTTCATCCGATTGATGGTTTTGATGCACGTCGATTTGCCGCATCCCGAAGGTCCGATAAAGGAGGTGATCTCATTCGTGCGGATCATCAGATCCACATTTTTCAACGCCTGTATTTCCCCGTAAAAGACGTTAAGGTTTTCAATTGCGATCTTGATATCTGTCATTCGCGTCTCCTCTTCTCTGCCGATAGTGCTCTTGAATGCCGTAGATTCATTTTTTGATCCGTGCCCTTCTGATGTCTCCGGAAGCCCATACCGCGACACGATTGATGAGAAAAACCAGGATCAGAAGCGCTGCCGCCGTCGCGAACGGGACCGCCGGCGGGTCCTTGCCGTTCATCGCCGAGTTGTATAGATGAAGGGCTAATGTATTCCCCTGCTCGAAAATATGACCGAAAAGCGCGTTGAAAATATTGTCCCCCTTCGGCAGGTAGTTTCCGGACACGCCGACAGTGAACAGTAATGCCGCGGTCTCCCCGACGATCCGTCCGATCGCAAGCACGATACCGGTCCGGATCCCGGGCAGTGCACAAGGCAGAACGACGCTCAATGTGACGCGCAATTTTCCGGCTCCAAGCGCCAGCCCGCCCTCCCGATACGCATCCGGTACCGCCAGAAGTGACTCCTCTGTCGTTCGAATAATGATGGGCAGAATACAGATCATCATCGTCAGGCTCCCCGACAGGATCGATAGTTTCAACTGAAATAGCACGACGAAAATCGCGTATCCAAAGAGACCGTAGATAACGGACGGAATTCCGGACAGGACCTCCGTCGCAAATCGGATCATCCGGACCAATTTCCCCTGACGCGCATATTGAGTCATATAGATCGCACCCCCGATACAGACCGGAACAGCGAGAAGGAGTGTCAGTACCACCACATACAGCGTGTTGATCATCATCGGAAGAATTCCCTTACTGCCGTTTTTCGCTGCGGAATATTCCGATGTGAGAAACCGCAAATTGAGGTGCGGAAGTCCGTTATACAGGATGTACCCGATGATGCCCAAAAGAATGAGTACAGTGACGAGCGCACTCAACCAAATCAGTGATCCGAGCAGGGCGTCCTTCTTCTTCTTACTGATCAACGAAACTCACCCCCTTTTTTTGAAATGTACGAAAAGGTGATGTTGACCAGCATGATGAAGACGAACAATACCAGACCGATCGCAAACAGGGCTTGTCGGTGAAGACCGGCCTCCGCGTATCCCATTTCGAAGGCGATCCCGGCCGTCATCGGGCGCACCGACGAGAACAGCGTCGGAAACTGAACGATATTTCCCGCTACCATGATGACCGCCATCGTCTCTCCGATCG